>NZ_LZMG01000213.1:0-854 GCF_001673615.1 Mycobacterium sp. 1245499.0 | reverse complement strand
CCCGCGGTTTCCGCTGACCAAAACGCCGCATCGACACTCGAAAGCCGTCTCATCACCTGACCGTAACCCCCCAACCGCCGTCGCCACCAGCAATGGCAAACAAACTACCCGCCGGCTCGGCGCAGGAAGCGTCCGCGTGGCTACCGGGTCGACGCGGCTACCCGCGGGCACCCGTCTGCGACAACATATTTGTCCGTCCGGGTGCCAGGCGGGCGGCTCACTGGCTTCGATCGACGGGAGTCGCGGGCGAACTGGGCGACGTCGGGCTCGGCATCGATCGGGTCCACGCCCGTGGGACCGACAAGATCCCGATCGCCGCGCCGCGCCCGACGCTCACCCTGGGCGCCGCGTGATTCGTGCCGCCCCCCGGCGAGCACATGACCGCGGCCCTGCACAGCGCGGCGGCCTTGTTGAGGGAACTCAGGTGTTTGAGCGCGAAGTCGACCGGTGCCGACAACGAGCTCAACTTGGACAGCGGCGCCGTTGCCGACAACAGGGACGTATCAAAGGTGGCCAGCGGCGAGGTGGACAGCGCGCCCAGCGCTTCGGAGATGGTTGAGATCACTTGTCGGCCAGTCGTTATGACCTCCGGTGCGACGGTCAGGGTCCAGTTGCGAGACGGCGGGGTGACCCCCACGGGCTCGCCGGGGTCGGCGGCGGGCGGCGGCGAATCGAACGGATGTGGGCGCAGGATGCCGCGGCCATGTATGCCTACGCCCGCGCGTCGGCCGGCGTCTGGAAGCTGACACCGTTCGATTCGCCGCCGCCCGCCGCCGACCCCGGCGAGCACATGACCGCGGCCCTGCACAGCGCGGCGGCCTTGTTGAGGGAACTCAGGTGTTTGAGCGCGAAGT
>NZ_LZMG01000212.1:0-24367 GCF_001673615.1 Mycobacterium sp. 1245499.0 | reverse complement strand
GCTCCTCGAACCGCGCGATGACTTCTTCGAACATACGTGCGATCATGCCACCGGCCACCGACAACTTCAGTCATCGCGCGGTTCGATGAGCAGTTCGAGCGGCATTATCCGTCGACCACGGGGGAGTCGAGGGCGTTGATCGACGACATCTGCGGGTCGGCGCGGGCGGAGAACCGGGCCGCGGCCGCCCAGTTGGTCGCGATCGGCAAGTTGTTCGCCTACCGGTTGTCGCGGTGTTCGGAGACCGAGGACTGGGCGGTCGACACCGAGGCGGCGGCGGCCGCCGAGGTGGCCGCGGCCTTGCGGATCAGTCAGGGGTTGGCCGCGAGCCGGTTGCGCTACGCGCGGGCGATGCGGGAACGGTTGCCGAAGGTGGGCGCGGTGTTCAAGTCCGGGGATATCGACTTTCGGATGTTTGCCACCTTGGTGTTTCGTACGGACCTGATCACCGACCCGCAGGTGCTGGCGGCGGTGGATGCCCGGCTGGCGGCCAACGTGGCCAGGTGGCCGTCGATGACGCCCAGCCGGTTGGCGGCGCAGGTGGACAAGGTGGTGGCTCGCGCTGATGCGGATGCGGTGCGGCGCCGCAAGGAGCGCGTGGCCGGGCGTGAGGTGTGGGTCGCCGAGATGGGGGAGGGGTTGGCGCATCTGGAGGGCACCCTGCTGGCCCCGGACGCCCATGCGCTGGACCGGCGGTTGACTGCGTTGGCGGCCACGGTGTGTGAGCACGACCCGCGCACCCGCGAGCAGCGCCGCGCTGATGCCTTGGGCGCGCTGGCATGCGGGGCGGACCGGCTTGGCTGCCGCTGCGGGCGCGCCGACTGCGCGGCCGGCAAACGACCCGCGCCGAGTCCGGTGGTAATCCACGTGATCGCCGAGCGCTCGGTGCTGGACGGGGTGGCTAAGGCGCCGGCATCAGAGCTGGGCGCCGACGGGCTCATCGCCCCCGAACTGGTTGCCGAGTTGGCCGCCACGGCCAAACTCTCCCCGCTGATCCACCCCGGCGAGGCCGCCCCCGAGCACGGCTACATCCCTTCGAAAGCGCTGGCCGATTTCGTGCGGTGCCGGGACCTGACCTGCCGCTGGCCCGGCTGCGACCGCCCGGCCACGGACTGCGACCTCGACCATACGATCCCGTACGCCGACGGCGGGCCGACGCATGCGTCGAACCTCAAGGCGCTGTGCCGCACCCATCATTTGGTCAAGACGTTTTGGGGCTGGCGCGAACAGCAGCTGCCCGACGGCACCCTGATCCTGACCTCACCGGCGGGACACACTTACGTCACCACGCCGGGCAGCGCGTTGCTGTTCCCCAGCCTGTGCGTGCCCACCGGCGCGATATCGGCCACCGAAGCCGACCCGCCCCGCGACTACTGCGCCGACCGGACGGCGATGATGCCCAAACGCCGCCGCACCCGCGCCCAGGACCGCGCCGCGCGCGTGGCCACCGAACGCCGCCACAACCGCGACGCACGCCTGGCCCGAGCGGCCCCACCGGCGAACCACGCCTGGCCCACCACGCACGGGTTCGACGAGGATCCACCACCGTTCTAACGGGAACCACCGCCTTTCTAGCTGCCCTGATGTGCCATGATGTCCAAGCTGTCAAGACTCAGGGAGCAGCAGTGGATCTCAATTTTTCGATGGTCACACGACCGGTCGAGCGGTTGATCGCTACCGCGCAGAACGGGCTGGAGGTCTTGCGACTGGGGGGCCTGGAAACCGGTAGCGTGCCGTCGCCGTCGCAGATCGTCGAGAGCGTGCCGATGTACAAGCTGCGGCGGTATTTTCCGCCGGACAGCCGGCGCGGCCCGTCACCCGCCGGGCCGCCGGTGCTGATGGTGCACCCGATGATGATGTCGGCGGACATGTGGGACGTCACGCGCGAGGAAGGCGCGGTGGGCATCCTGCACGCCCAGGGCATCGACCCCTGGGTCATCGACTTCGGCGAGCCGGACAAGGTCGAAGGCGGCATGCGGCGCACCCTGGCCGACCACATCGTCGCGCTCGGCCAGGCCATCGACACCGTCAAGGATGTGACCGGCAGCGACGTGCACCTGGTCGGCTACTCCCAGGGCGGGATGTGGTGTTACCAGGTCGCCGCCTACCGGCGTTCCAAGGCCCTCGCCAGCATCGTCACCTTCGGTTCGCCGGTGGACACGCTGGCCGCGCTGCCCATGGGCATCCCGGCGAATTTCGCGGCGCCCGCCGCCAATTTCATGGCCGACCACGTCTTCAGCCGGCTGGCGATCCCCAGCTGGATGGCGCGCACCGGCTTCCAGATGCTCGACCCGCTCAAGACCGCCAAGGCGCGAGTGGACTTCCTGCGCCAGCTGCACGACCGCGAGGCGCTGCTGCCGCGCGAGCAGCAGCGCCGATTCCTCGAGCGCGAAGGCTGGATCGCGTGGTCGGGTCCGGCGATCTCCGAGCTGCTCAAGCAGTTCATCGCCCACAACCGGATGATGACCGGCGGCTTCGCAGTCAACGGCCAGATGGTGACGCTCACCGACATCACATGCCCCGTGCTGGCGTTCGTCGGCGAGGTCGACGACATCGGACAGCCCGCCTCGGTGCGCGGCATCCGGCGGGCTGCCCCCAACGCCGAAGTCTACGAATACACCATCCGCACAGGGCATTTCGGCCTGGTCGTGGGATCCAAAGCGGCACAGCACAGTTGGCCGACCGTTGCCGAATGGGTGAAGTGGCTGTCCACCGGCGGCGACAAACCCACCAGCATCGACCTGATGGCCGACCAGCCCGCGGAGCACACCGACAGCGGGGTGGCGCTCAGCTCCCGGATCGCGCACGGCCTCGGGGAGGCCTCCGAGGCGGCGCTGGGCATCGCGCGTGGCGCGGCCAACACCGTCGTCGCCGCCAACAAGTCCGTGCGCACCCTGGCCGTCGAGACGGCCCGGACCCTGCCCCGCCTGGTCCGCCTGGGCCAGATCAACGACCACACCCGAATCTCGCTGGGCCGCATCATCGAAGAGCAGGCCCACGACGCCCCGCAGGGCGAATTCCTGCTGTTCGACGGCCGCGTGCATACCTACGAGGCAGTGAACCGGCGCGTCAACAACGTCGTCCGCGGCCTGATCGACGTCGGGGTGCGGCAGGGCGATCGTGTCGGCGTGCTGATGGAGACCCGGCCCAGCGCGCTGGTGGCCATCGCCGCGCTGTCCCGGCTCGGCGCCATCGCGGTGGTGATGCGGCCCGACACCGACCTGGCCGCCTCGGTGCGGCTCGGGGGAGTGACCGAGCTGCTGACCGACCCCACCAACCTCGACGCGGTGCTGGGCTCCGACCGCCAAGGCCTGCGCCAGGTGCTGGTGCTCGGCGGCGGCGAGTCGCGGGACCTGCACCTGCCCGAGGACTCCGACGTCATCGACATGGAGCAGATCGACCCGGACGCCGTCGACCTGCCCGGCTGGTATCGCCCCAACCCGGGACTGGCCCGGGACCTGGCGTTCATCGCGTTCACCGCGGCCGGCGGCGAGCTGGTGGCCAGGCAGATCACCAACTACCGCTGGGCGGTGTCGGCCTTCGGCACCGCCTCGACGGCCGCCCTGGACCGCCGCGACACCGTCTACTGCCTGACGCCGCTGCACCACGAGTCGGCGTTGCTGGTCAGCCTCGGCGGCGCGGTGGTCGGCGGCACCCGCATCGCGCTGTCGCGCGGCCTGGACCGGAACCGATTCGTCCAGGAGGTGCGCCAGTACGGCGTCACGGTGGTGTCCTACACCTGGGCCATGCTCCGCGAGATCGTCGACGACCCGGCGTTCGTGCTGCAGGGCAATCACCCGGTGCGGCTGTTCATCGGTTCCGGCATGCCGACCGGGCTGTGGGGGCGCGTCGTCGAGGCGTTCGCGCCGGCCCACGTCGTCGAGTTCTTCGCCACCACCGACGGGCAGGCGGTGCTGGCCAACGTGTCCGGCGCCAAGGTCGGCAGCAAGGGCCGACCGCTGCCGGGCGCCGGGCGCATCGAGCTGGGCGCCTACGACGCCGAGCACGACCTGATCCTGGAGAACGAACGCGGCTTCGTGCAGATCGCCGCACCCAAGGAGGTCGGGGTCCTGCTCGCGGCCTCCAACGGCCCGATCGATCCGAGCGCCTCGGTCAAGCGCGGCGTCTTCGCCGCCGGCGACACCTGGATATCGACCGAGTACCTGTTCTATCGCGACGACGACGGCGACTACTGGCTGGCGGGCCGGCGCGGCTCGGTGGTGCACACCGCGCGCGGCCTGGTCTATGCCGAGCCGGTCACCGACGCGCTGGGGTGCATCAACGGTGTCGACCTCGCGGTCACCTACAACGTGCCGTTCGGCAACCTCGATGTCGCGGTGTCGGCCGTGACGTTGTTGCCCGGGGCCAGCATCACCGCGGCGGATCTGACCGAAGCCTTCGCGGACCTGCCGATCGGACTGGGACCCGACATCGTGTGTGTCATACCGGAAATGAACCTGAGCGCGACCTACCGTCCCACCGTCAGCGCGCTGCGGGCGGCCGGGATTCCCAAGTCCGGGCGCCAGGCTTGGTATTTCGACACCGCCAGCGAGCAGTACCGTAGGTTGACGCCCGCCGTGCGGGCGGAATTGAGCGCCGTGTATCGAGGTGACGATGATTGACCGGGCATTGCTCGACATCCTGGTGTGCCCGGACGACCGGGGCCCGCTGGTGCTGGTCGGCGAGGAACTGCTCTACAACCCGAGGCTGCGGCGCGCCTACCGCATCGAGGACGGCATCCCGGTGCTGCTGATCGACGAGGCCCGCGACGTCGGCGACGACGAGCACGCGCGGATCATGGCACAAGACCATCCGGCAGATCCCCGGTGAGATAGCGCTGCAGGTTCGGCGCGATGGTCCGGGCGACCTGCTCGGGCGGCAGCGACGCGAACGGCTCCAGTGCCAGGATGTAGCGCGCCATCACCACGCCCACCAGCTGCGAGGCCACGAATTGGATGCGCAGGGTTCCGCTACCCGCCGGATTGTCCACGCGGCTGCCGACTTCGACGGCGATCACGTCCTCGATGAAGGTGCGGAACAGGTTGCTTTCCGAACCGGCCAGGATCGATCGCAGCGTGGCGATGAACGCCGCACCGATCTCGGAGTCCCACAGCGGCAACAACATTGAGGGCAGCCGGTAGCCGAGCTCCTCGACGGGCACCTCGCGCAGCGGGCCGATGACCTCCATCGGGTCGATCGGGATGTGCACGGCCGCGGCGAACAGCTGCTCCTTGGTGCCGAAGTAGTGGTGCACCAGCGCCGAGTCCACGCCCGCCGCCGCGGCCACCGCCCGTATGGAGGTGTTACGGATTCCTTTGCTGGCGAACAGCTCTCGCGCGCTGGCCAGGATGCGGTCGCGGCTGTCGGAGACACCGGCCGGCCGCCCCCGCCGCCGGCGCCCGGCGCTGGTGGCCGTCACCAGGCGCGGCCCGCCACTACCGCTCCGTGGCGACCCGCCGCGCCCGGCTGCGCCGCGCTTGCGATCGCCACTAGGGCGTCCGCCGCCGCAGCGTGGCCGCGGCCAGGCACAGCGCCGCCAGGGCGAAGCCCAGCACCACGACGATGTCGCGCACCGCGATGAACGTCAGGTCCGGGTGGGCACCCACCTGCTGTAAGGCCTCCAGCGCGTAGCTGGCCGGCAGCACGTTGCTGATCCATTGCAGCCAGTGTGGCATCAGGGCCCGCGGCACGATGATGCCGGCCAGCAACAGCTGCGGCACCATTACCAGGGGAATGAACTGCACGGCCTGAAACTCGGTGCGGGCGAACGCACTACAGAGCAGGCCAAGGCCGACGCCCAGCACGGCGTTGACGATCGCGATGACGAACACCCACACGGGGCTGCCCGCCGTGTCGAAACCCAGCAGCCAGAACGAGACGATGCACGCCAGAATCGCTTGCGCCGCAGCGGCGACGGAGAAGGCGGTGCCGTAGGCGATCAGCAGATCGAGGCGCCGCAGCGGCGTCGTCAGAATGCGCTCCAGCGTCCCGGAGGCCCGTTCACGTTGCATGGTGATCGCGGTGATGATGAACATCACGAACAACGGGAACAGGCCCAGCAGGATAAGGCAGGCGTTGTCGAACGGGGTCGGGCCGCCCGGGCGGTGCGGGGCGTTCTCAAACATGAAGTACATCAGCGTGATCACCAGGACCGGCACCAACAGGATCATCGCGACGCTGCGGCGGTCGCCGGCCAGCTGGCGCAGGATGCGCGCCGTCGTCGCGGTGTAGCCGCGCAGGGTCAGCCCGCTTCGCGCATGGTGCTGCGCTTGATGATGGACAGAAACGCGTCCTCCAGTGACGTGCATCCGGTGTCCTCTCGCAGTTGGGTTGGGGTGGTGTGGGCGACCAACCGGCCGTCACGCATCAGCAGCAGGTCGCCGCAGTGATCGGCCTCGTCCATCACGTGGCTGGAGACCAGCAGCGTGGTGCCGCCGCGGGCCAGTTCGGCGAACTGCTCCCAGAGATCCGCGCGCAGCACCGGGTCCAGGCCCACCGTCGGCTCGTCGAGCACCAGCAGGTCGGGCTGGCAGACCAGCGCGCAGGCCAGCGACACCCGGGTGCGCTGACCCCCGGAGAGGTTGGCGCACAAGGCGGTTCGGTGATCGGTCAACCCCACCCGGTCGATGGCGGCGTCGGCGGCCTGGCCGTCGAACCCGTACAGCGCGGCGAAATAGCGGACGTTGTCCACCACCCGCAGGTCGTTGTAGATCGTCGGGTCTTGCGGCAGGTAACCGACGCGGTGGCGCAGTTCGGCGCTGCCGGCGGTTTTGCCGAGCACGGTGACGGTGCCCTTGGTGAGGATCTGGGTGCCGACGATGCAGCGGATCAGTGTGGTCTTGCCGCAGCCCGACGGTCCGAGCAGGCCGGTGATGCTGCCCTTGGCGATCTGCACGGAGAAGTCGTGCAGGGCCGGGCGTTTGCCGCGGATGACGCGCAGGTGATCGATGCGCACCGCCGGCTCCGCGGGGCCGGCAATTAATTCATCACGGGATGAACTCATCATGCGATGAATAATCGTCGCGTCGCGCCGGGTTGTCAAGGGCTGCCGACGACGGCGCGGGGGGTCGCGGTTCCGTCGCCGTAGTGAGTTTTAAACGGCTGGCACGGCCGCTAGCGCCGCGCCGACGGGCCTAGTTGAAGCGCTCGCCGGTCGCGGGGCGGCGCTGCGGCAGGTGCCCGTGCACGCCTTCGGCGTAGGCGGTTTCGGCGTGCTGGGTGAGGTCGACGCCGGTGGTCTCGTCCTCGGCGCTGACCCGGAATCCGATCAGCCGGTCGATCGCCTTGCCCAACACGAACGTCATCGTGAACGCGTAGAGGGCGACGACCGCGATCGCCAGCGCCTGCTTGCCCAACTGGCCGAAGCCGCCCCCGTAGAACAGGCCCCGCGGGCCCGCCGTCATGACCGCGGTGGCGAACAGGCCGATCAACGACACACCGACCACGCCGCCGACGAAGTGCACGCCCACCACGTCGAGCGAATCGTCATAGTTGAAGCGCAGTTTCGCGCCCACCGCGAACGCGCACACGACGCCGGCCGCGAGTCCGACGACGGTCGCGCCGAGCGTGTTGACGGTGCCGCAGGACGGGGTGATGGCGACCAGGCCGGCGACCACTCCCGACGCCGCACCGAATGTGGTGGGCCGGCCGTCGCGGATCTGTTCGACCGAGAGCCAGCCGAGCATGCCCAGGCATCCGGCCACCAGGGTGTTGAGGAAGATGGCCGCGGCGGTTCCGTTGGCGGCCAAGGCGGAACCGGCGTTGAACCCGAACCAGCCGAACCACAGCAGCCCGACGCCGACGAACAGCAGCGGCAGGTTGTGCGGCCGCATGGCGTCCTTCTTGAACCCGATGCGCGGCCCGAGCACCAGCGCCAGCGCCAGCGCCGAAGACCCGGAGACGATCTCGACGACGAGCCCGCCCGCATAGTCGAGCACGCCGAGCTTGGCCAGCCAGCCGCCGGACCCCCAAACCCAGTGCGCGACAATTGAATACACCGCGATCGTCCACACCGGGACGAACACCATCCAGGCGGCGAACTTGGCGCGGTCGGCGATCGCCCCGCTGACCAGGGCGGCCGTGATGATCGCGAAGGTCAACTGGAACGTGGCAAAGAGCAGTTCGGGGACCGTGCCGTGCACGGTGTCGGGGGTGATGCCGAGCATGCCGAAATGCCTGAGGTTGCCGGCGAGTCCGCCGACCCCGTCCTCGGAGAAGGCGATGGTGTAGCCCACCAGCAGCCACGCCACCGTCACCAGCGGTATGGAGATGAAGCTCATCATGATCATGTTGAGCACGCCGGTGGTGCGGACCATGCCGCCATAGAAGATGGCCAGGCCGGGGGTCATCAACAGAACCAGTGCGGTGCTGGCCAGCAGCCACGCGGTGGCGGCGGGATCGATCGCATGCATCAGGTGGGCTCCTTCTCGCGGCCCTGGGGTCACGGGACACCGGGATACTGCCACGTCCGGACTGCCGGTAGGTTCGTTGGGTTAAGAAAAGAGGATTCAGGATCTGATGTGGTCGAGGCTCGAGGACGATTTCGCGAAGGCACGGCTGCGGCCCAGCTGTTAGTCGACCCGGTCGAGGCTGCGCGCCGGCTCCTGGGCGCCACCCTGACCGCGCGGGGCGTGAGCGGGATAGTCGTCGAGGTCGAGGCGTATGGGGGAGTTCCCGACGGTCCGTGGCCCGACGCCGCCGCCCACTCGTACAAGGGATTGCGGGCCCGCAACTTCGTGATGTTCGGGCCCCCGGGGCGGCTTTACACCTACCGCAGCCACGGGATCCACGTCTGCGCCAATGTGTCCTGCGGGCCCGACGGCACCGCCGCCGCGGTCCTGTTGCGCGCCGCCGCCATCGAGGACGGCACCGAGGTTGCCCGCGCCCGCCGCGGCGAGCTGGTGCACACCGCGGCGCTGGCGCGCGGTCCGGGCAACCTGTGCGCTGCCATGGGAATCACCATGGAGGACAACGGCATCGACCTGTTCGCGCGCGACAGCCCGGTGCGCCTGGAACTGCACGAACCGCTGACCGCGACGGCCGGCCCCCGGGTCGGCGTCAGCCAGGCCGCCGACCGGCCGTGGCGGTTGTGGTTGCCCGGGCGCCCGGAGGTCTCGGCCTACCGCCGCAGTCCCCGCGCGGCGGCGCCGGGCGCCAGCGACTAGCCGAACCGATCTGGGGTGAAAGGATCTTGGACATGGGCGAGAACATCATCGACGAGCTGGGCTGGCGCGGCCTGATCGCGCAGTCCACCGACCTCGATGCGCTGGCCGCCGAAGCGCAGCGCGGGCCGCTGACGGTGTACGCCGGCTTCGACCCCACCGCGCCGAGCTTGCACGCCGGGCACCTGGTGCCCCTGCTGGCGCTGCGCCGCTTCCAGCGCGCCGGCCATCGCCCGATCGTGCTCGCCGGCGGGGCCACCGGCATGATCGGCGACCCGCGGGACGTCGGCGAGCGCACCCTCAACGAGGCCGACACCGTCGCCGAATGGACCGAGCGGATCGGCGGACAGCTGCGGCGCTTCGTCGACTTCGACGATTCGCCCACCGGCGCGATCGTCGTCAACAACCTGGACTGGACCCGCCCGCTGTCGGCGATCGAGTTCCTTCGCGACCTCGGCAAGCACTTCTCGGTCAACGTCATGCTGGACCGCGACACCGTGCGGCGGCGCCTCGACGGCGACGGCATCTCCTACACCGAGTTCAGCTACATGCTCCTGCAGGCCAACGACTACGTCGAACTGCACCGGCGGTACGGCTGCACGCTGCAGATCGGCGGCTCCGATCAGTGGGGCAACATCATCGCCGGCGTGCGGCTGGTGCGCCAGCAGCTGTCCGCCTCGGTGCACGCGCTGACGGTGCCGCTGGTGACGGCCGCTGACGGCACCAAGTTCGGCAAATCCACCGGCGGTGGCAGCCTGTGGCTGGACCCGGCGCTGACCACGCCGTACGCCTGGTACCAGTACTTCTTCAATACCGCCGACGCCGACGTCGTCCGCTACCTGCGCTGGTTCACCTTCCTGACCGCCGACGAGCTCGGCGAGCTGGAACAGGCGACCGCCGAGCGTCCCCAGCAGCGCGCCGCCCAGCGGCGGCTGGCGCGCGAACTGACCGTGCTGGTGCACGGCGAGGCGGCCACCGAGGCCGTCGAGCACGCCAGCCGGGCGCTGTTCGGGCAGGGCGAGCTGGACCGGCTGGACGAGGCCACGCTGGCGGCGGCGCTGCGCGAGACCTCGGTCGCCGAGCTCAAACCCGGTGGCCCGGACGGGATCGTGGACCTGCTGGTCGCCACCGGCCTGTCCGAGAGCCGCAAGGCCGCGCGCCGCACGCTCGGCGAGGGCGGCGTCTCGGTCAACAACGTCCGCATCGAGAGCGAGGAATGGGCGCCGCAACCGTCGGACTTCCTGCACGGCAAATGGCTGGTGCTGCGCCGCGGCAAGCGCACGGTCGCCGGGGTCGAAAAGCTCTAGCCCGACCGGCCGCCGGGGGGCGCCGCAAAACGCGTGCGTGCACAGATCTTTACCTCCCCGTGTCGTCGACGTGACCGTGGGCGACCACTGTTGTCACGGTGATTTTCGCGACGCGTGTGCGGTCCACCGCCCTGCGGATCCTGGGGGTGATCGCCGGCCTGGTGGCGCTGGCCGCGGCGCTGTCGGCACCCATCCGCGCGGACATGCTGGGCAATGCCTTCCTGTCGGCGCTGACGAACGCCGGGATCGCCTACACGCAGCCGACCAGCACCATGGCGATGGGGCAGTCGGTGTGCCCGATGCTGTTCGAGCCCGGCGGGTCGTTCGACGAGGTGACGTCCAGGATGGCCGAGGGCAACGGAATGTCGTACGAGATGGCGGGCCGGTTCACCATCGTCGCGATCGCGACCTACTGTCCGGCGGTGATCGCGCCCCTGCTGGGCAACCGGCTGCAAAGTTAGGCGTGGCGCTGCCCGTATTCTCGGCAGCGTGGTCGACGACAGGCAACGACAGCGCGGCGAACGGCGGGGGCGGCCGGCATCCAACGGCTGGTCGGGTCCGGGCCGTGCGCGCCCGGTCCAGCCGCAGAGCGCCGGACGCCGCGACGGCCAGGCCGAGCGCGCGCCGCAGGGCGGCCCGCCGATACCGCCCGGAGTGGAGGCAAAGCAGCTGGCACCCGACATCCGCCGCGAGCTGAGCACCCTGGACCGCGCCACCGCCGACGCGGTGGCGCGCCACCTGGTGGCCGCGGGCGAATTGCTCGACGAAGACCCGCAGGCCGCCCTGAGCCACGCCCGGGCGGCGCGCGCCCGGTCCAGCCGGCTCGCCACCATTCGGGAAGCGGTCGGCATCGCCGCCTACCACTGCGGCGACTGGTCGCAGGCGCTGGCGGAACTGCGTGCGGCCCGCCGGATGGGCAGCAAGTCCCCGCTGCTGGCCCTGATCGCCGATTGCGAACGCGGACTTGGCCGCCCGGAGCGGGCGATCGAGCTCGCGCGCGGGCCCGAGGCCGCCGAACTGTCCGGGGACGACGCCGACGAGTTGCGCATCGTCGCGGCCGGGGCGCGCGCGGACCTCGGCCAGCTGGAACAGGCGCTGACCGTGTTGTCCACGCCGCAACTGGATCCGGGCCGCACCGGCAGCACGGCGGCGCGGCTGTTCTACGCCTACGCGGACACGCTGCTGGCGCTCGGCCGCGCCGACGAGGCGCTGCAATGGTTCCTGCGCTCCGCCGCCGCGGACGTCGACGGTGTCACCGACGCCGAAGACCGGGTCAGTGAACTCGGCTGACATGCCCGCCGAACAACCCAAAACCCTTGCGCAGCAATACGACTGCCTGCTCATCGATTTGGACGGCACGATGTTTCGCGGCCGTCGGCCCACCGACGGCGCGGTGCAGGCGCTGGCGCGGGTGCGCAGCCGCGCGTACTTCGTCACCAACAACGCCTCGCGCAGCGCCGAGGAGGTGGCCGCGCACCTGACCGAGCTGGGCTTCACCGCCGTCGCCGACGACGTCGCCACCAGCGCGCAAAGCGCCGCCCGGCTGCTGGCCGACCAATTGCCGCCGGGCGCACCGGTGCTGATCGTGGGCACCGACGCCCTGGCCGACGAGGTCACCGCCGTCGGACTGCGCCCGGTGCGCAGCTACGACGACGACCCGGCCGCCGTCGTGCAGGGCCTGTCCCAGACCCTCGGGTGGCCGGAGCTGGCCGAGGCGGCGCTGGCCATCCGGGCCGGCGCGCTCTGGGTGGCGTCCAACGTCGACCTGACCCTGCCCACCGAACGCGGGCTGCTGCCCGGCAACGGATCGTTCGTGGCCGCGCTGCGGGCGGCCACCGGCGGCGAGCCCCAGGTCGCGGGCAAGCCGGCGCCCGGACTGCTGCGCGACGCCGCGGCCCGCGGCGACTTTCGCGCCCCCCTGGTGGTCGGCGACCGCCTCGACACCGACATCGAGGGCGCCAACGCCGCCGAGTTGCCCAGCCTGATGGTGCTCACCGGGGTCAATTCCGCGCGGGACGCGGTGTACGCCGAGCCCGCCCGGCGCCCCACCTACATCGGCCACGACCTGCGCGCGCTGCACGCCGACGGCGAGCGGCTCAAGGTCGGGCCGCAGCCGGGCTGGCGGATCGACGTCGCCGACACCGCGATCACCGTCAGCGCCGACGGGTCGGACGACGGGGACGGCCTGTCGATCGTCCGCGCGGTGGCCGCCGCGGTGTACGCGCGGTCCGGCTCCGGTTCCGGCTCCGGCTCCGGTTCCGGTTCCGGCGAAGTGCGCATCGAGGCCGGTGACGACGACGCCCGCGCCGCGCTGGGGCGCTGGTCTTTGGTGCGCACCGACTGACGGGTGACTAGCGTAGGAACGCGATGACTATCGATCCCGATCAGATTCGCGCTGAAATCGACGCCCTGCTCGCCCGGTTGCCGCAGCCCGGGGACGGTGCAGACCCCGAGCAGGTGCCGTCACTCGACGAGCTCGAAGAGATCGCCCGCCGCCTGTCCGAGGCGCACGACGTGCTGCTGGCCGCGCTGGAGTCGGCGGAGAAGGGCTGAGTGCGCGGATGTCTCGACGCGCCCGGGTTGACGCCGAGCTGGTCCGGCGCGGCCTGGCCCGGTCACGTCAGCAGGCCGCGGAGTTGATCGGCGCGGGGAAGGTGAGCATCGACGGGATGCCGGCGCGCAAGCCGGGCACCGCCGTCGCCGTCACCGCCGCCCTGACCGTCGCCGAGGACGGCGAGCGGGCCTGGGTCTCGCGCGGGGCGCACAAACTCAACGGCGCGTTGGACGCCTTCGAGATCGCGGTCGCGGGCCGTCGCTGCCTGGACGCCGGCGCGTCGACAGGCGGCTTCACCGAAGTGCTGCTGGATCGCGGCGCGAGCGAAGTGGTCGCCGTCGACGTGGGATACGGCCAGCTGGCGTGGTCGCTGCGCAGCGACGCGCGGGTGGTCGTCGTCGAGCGGACCAACGTCCGCGACCTGGCGCCCGAGGCGATCGGCGGGCCGGTCGACCTGGTGGTGGCCGACCTGTCCTTCATCTCGCTATCCACGGTATTGCCGGCGTTGGCTGGATGTGCCGCACCGAACGCGGATATCGTTCCCATGGTGAAGCCGCAGTTTGAAGTGGGCAAGGGCCTGGTCGGCGCCGGGGGTGTGGTGCACGACCCCGTCCTGCGCGCCGACGCGGTGCTGGCGGTCGCCCGCCGCGCGAGCGAGCTGGGTTGGCACACCGTCGATGTCACCGCCAGCCCGCTGCCGGGGCCGTCGGGCAATGTCGAGTACTTCCTGCGGCTGCGCGCCCAGACCGATCGGCCGTTGGGCGGCGACGACCTGGCGACGGCGGTGCGCCACGCGGTGGAAAGCGGGCCACAGTGAACGAAGATGCTCCCCGCACCGTCCTGATGGTGGTCCACACCGGCCGCGACGAGGCCACCGAGACCGCGCGACGCGTGCAGAAGGTGCTGGGCGACAACGGGATCGGGCTTCGCGTGCTGTCCGCCGAGGCGGTCGACAAGGGGCCGCTGCACCTGGCCCCCGACGACATGCGCGCGCTGGGCATCGAGATCGAGGTGGTCAACGCCGACCCCCAGGCCGCCGAGGGTTGCGAACTGGTGTTGGCGTTGGGGGGCGACGGCACCTTCCTGCGGGCCGCCGAACTGGCGCGCAACGCCAACATCCCGGTGCTGGGCATCAACCTGGGCCGCATCGGCTTTCTGGCCGAGGCGGAGGCCGAGGCCATCGATCGGGTGCTGGAACACGTTGTCGCACAAGACTATCGGGTGGAGAACCGCCTGACGCTCGACGTCATGGTCCGCCAGGGTGGTGACGTCTCCGTGCATGGTTGGGCGCTCAACGAGGTCAGCCTGGAAAAGGGTCCGCGGCTCGGCGTGCTCGGGGTGGTCCTCGAGATCGACGGGCGCCCCGTCTCGGCGTTCGGCTGCGACGGTGTGCTGGTCTCGACGCCTACCGGGTCCACCGCCTACGCGTTCTCCGCCGGCGGGCCGGTGTTGTGGCCGGACCTCGAGGCAATCCTGGTGGTACCCAACAACGCTCACGCGCTGTTCGGCAGGCCCATGGTGACCAGCCCGGACGCCACCATCGCGATCGAGATCGAGGCTGACGGGCACGACGCCCTGGTGTTCTGCGACGGTCGCCGCGAAATGTTGATTCCCGCGGGCAGCCGGCTGGAGGTAAAGCGTTGCGACACACCGGTGAAATGGGCCCGGCTGGACAGCGCCCCCTTCACCGACCGGTTGGTGCGCAAGTTCCGGTTGCCGGTGACCGGGTGGCGCGGGAACTGACTGCTCTTGCACAGGTGCTGACTGAATGCTGACCGAAATCCGCATCGAGTCGCTCGGTGCTATCAGCGCCGCGGTCGGGGAGTTCGACCGCGGCCTGACCGTCCTGACCGGCGAGACCGGAACCGGCAAGACCATGGTGGTGACCGGGCTGCACCTGCTCGGCGGTGCCCGCGCGGACGCGACCCGGGTGCGGTCCGGCGCCGATCGTGCGGTGGTCGAAGGCCGTTTCACCACAACCGATCTCGACGAGGCCGTGGTGGTGAAGCTGGACGAGATGCTGGACGCCTCGGGCGCCGAACGCGACGAGGACGGCAGCGTGATCGCGCTGCGCTCGGTCAGCCGGGACGGGCCGTCGCGTGCCTACCTCGGCGGCCGCAGCGTGCCGGCCAAGTCGCTGGGCGACTTCACCGCCGGGCTGCTGACGCTGCACGGGCAGAACGACCAGCTGCGCCTGATGCGGCCTGAGGAGCAATGCGGCGCGCTGGACCGGTTCGCGAAGGCCGGCCCAGCGCTGGAGCGCTACTGCAAACTGCGTGACGCCTGGCTCTCCGCGCGGCGCGACCTCCTGGACCGCCGCCACCGGATGCGCGAGCTCGCGCTGGAGGCCGACCGGCTGAACTTCGCGCTGAACGAGATCGACGCCGTGGACCCGCAACCCGGCGAGGACGACGCCCTGGTCGCCGAGATCGTGCGGCTCTCCGAGCTGGACACCCTGCGCGAGGCGGCGGCCGCCGCCCGGGCGGCCCTGTCCTCGGATGAGGCGGACGGGTCCGGGTTCAGCGCGACCGACAGCCTTGGAAAGGCAAGGGCCGCACTGGAATCCACGGGGGACGCCAAGCTGGTGGCGCTGGCCGGCCAGCTCGACGAGGTGCTGACCGTCGTCGTCGACGCCGCCGGCGAACTGGGCGGCTTCCTCGACGAGCTGCCGGCCGATGCCAGCGCCCTGGAATCCAAGCTGGCCCGGCAGGCGGAATTGCGCACGCTGACCCGCAAGTACGCCGCGGATATCGACGGGGTGCTCGCCTGGGCCGCCGAGTCGCGACAGCGGCTGGCCCAGCTCGACGTCTCGGAGGAGGGGCTGGCCGCCCTGGCGGGCCGGGTCGACGAGCTCGCGCGCGAATTGGCCGGGGCCGCGGTCGATCTCAGCACGATTCGGCGCAAGGCCGCCAAGCGGCTGGCCAAGGAGGTCACCGCCGAGCTGTCCGGGCTGGCGATGGCCGACGCGCAATTCAGCATCGACGTCGCCGTCGATGTGGTGCCGGACACCGCGTCCTCCGCCGACGACACGGCCACGCTGGTGCTGCCGTCGGGCGAGCTGGCCCGGGCCGGCGCCGACGGCGTCGACCGGGTGGAGTTCGGCTTCGCCGCGCACCGTGGAATGGACCAGCTGCCGTTGGCCAAGAGCGCCTCCGGCGGCGAGCTGTCCCGGGTGATGCTCGCGCTGGAAGTGGTGCTGGCCGCCTCGGCGGCTGGGACAACCATGGTGTTCGACGAGGTGGACGCCGGCGTGGGCGGCCGGGCGGCGGTGCAGATCGGGCGGCGGCTGGCGCGGCTGGCGCGCACCCACCAGGTCATCGTCGTCACCCATCTGCCGCAGGTCGCGGCCTACGCCGACGTGCACCTGGTGGTGCATGGCGCCGGGCCGAAGGGGACCAGCGTGGTGCGGCGGGTCGCCGACGACGAGCGGGTGGCCGAGCTGGCGCGGATGCTGGCCGGGCTGGGCGAATCCGACAGCGGCCGCGCGCACGCCCGCGAACTGCTCGAGGCGGCGCAGAAGGATGAGATCTAACCGTCCGGAACGCGTAATACAGATGTGACTCGTGGGACTCTAGATAACTTCTGAGGCTGATGTTACGGCGCGCCTCCCGTCCTCGCCCACCCTTCGCGGACAGAATCGCCCCCATGAAGATGTCAGGCCTGCTCTCCCGTAACCCCGCCCGGCCGGGCCTCGTCGGCACCGCCCGCGTTGACCGGAACATCGACCGACTGCTCCGTAGGGTGTGCCCCGGCGACATCGTCGTGCTCGACGTCCTGGACCTGGACCGCATCACGGCCGACGCGCTGGTGGAAGCCGACATCGCCGCGGTCGTCAACGCCTCCCCGTCGGTGTCGGGCCGCTACCCGAACATGGGTCCCGAGGTGCTGGTCAACAACGGGGTGACGCTGATCGACGAGGCCGGCCCGGACATCTTCAAGAAGGTCAAGGACGGCGCCAAGATCCGCCTGCACGAGGGTGGGGTGTACGCCGGCGACCGCCGGCTGGTCCGCGGCACCGAGCGCACCGACCACGACATCGCCGACCTGATGCGCGAGGCCAAGAGCGGACTGTCCGCGCACCTGGAGGCCTTCGCCGGCAACACCATCGAGTTCATCAAGAGCGAGAGCCCGCTGCTGATCGACGGCATCGGCATCCCGGACGTCGACGTCGACCTGCGCCGCCGGCACGTGGTGATCGTCGCCGACGAGCCCAGCGCCGAGGAGGACCTGCGCTCGCTCAAGCCGTTCATCAAGGAGTATCAGCCGGCGCTGATCGGCGTCGGCAGCGGCGCGGACGTCCTGCGCAAGGCGGGCTACCGCCCGCAGGTGATCGTCGGCGACCCCGACCAGATCAGCACCGACGCACTCAAGTGCGGGGCCCAGGTCGTGTTGCCCGCCGACGCCGACGGGCACGCGCCCGGGCTGGAGCGCATCCAGGACCTCGGCGTCGGGGCGATGACGTTCCCCGCCGCGGGCTCGGCGATCGACCTGGCGCTGCTGCTGGCCGACCACCACGGCGCCGCGCTGCTGGTGACGGCCGGCCACACCGCGAACATCGAGACGTTCTTCGACCGCACCCGCGCACACAGCAACCCGTCGACCTTCCTGACCCGGCTGCGGGTGGGGGAGAAGGTGGTGGACGCCAAGGCCGTGGCCACCCTGTACCGCAACCACATCTCGGCGGGCGCCATCGCGCTGCTGGCGCTGACCATGCTGATCGCCGTCATCGTCGCCCTGTGGGTGTCGCGCACCGACGGCGTGGTGCTGCACTGGGTCACCGACTACTGGAACCACTTGTGCGCGATGGTGCAGAGGTGGGTCACCTAAATGATCTCCTTGCGTCAACACGCCCTGTCGCTGGCCGCGGTCTTCCTGGCGCTGGCGGTGGGCGTGGTGCTGGGCTCCGGCTTCCTGTCGGACACCTTGCTGTCCAGCCTGCGCGACGAGAAGCGGGACCTGACCACCCAGATCAGCGGGCTCAACGACCAGAAGAATGTACTGAACGAAAAGCTAAGCGCGGCAAACAATTTCGACACCCAACTGGCCGGTCGGATGGTGCACGACGCGTTGGGCGGCAAGTCGGTGGTGGTGTTCCGCACCCCCGACGCCAAGGACGATGACGTGGCGGCGGTGTCGAAGTTCATCGGTCAGGCCGGCGGGACGGTGACCGGGACGGTGTCGCTGACCGATGAGTTCGTCGAGGCCAACTCCGCGGAGAAGCTGCAGACGGTGGTGAACTCTTCGGTGCTGCCCGCGGGCCAACAGCTGAGCACCAAGCTGGTCGACCAGGGCTCGCAGGCGGGCGATTTGATGGGCATCGCGCTGCTGGCCAACGCCAACCCGGCGGTGCCCGCCGTGGACGACGTCGCGCGCAACACCGTGCTGGCGGCGCTGCGCGACACCGGCTTCATCACCTATCAGGCCACCGACCACATGGGCGCGGCGAACGCCGCGCTGGTCGTCACGGGCGGCTCGCTACCCCAGGACGCCGGCAACAGGGGCGTCAGCGTGGCCCGGTTCTCGGCCGCACTGGCCCCGCACGGCTCGGGCACCCTGCTGGCCGGGCGCGACGGGTCGGCGACCGGCGGCGCCGCCGTCGCGGTGACGCGCGCGGACGCCGGGATGAACTCGGCCATCAGCACCGTCGACGACGTCGACGCCGCGCCCGGTCGCATCACCGCGGTCCTGGGCCTGCACGACCTGCTGAACGGCGGTCACGCCGGGCAGTACGGCACGGGTCACGGGGCGACGTCGATCACGGTGCCTCAGTAGCGGGCGTGTTAGCCGCGGCACAGCGCGGTGGATGTTAGGGTGGGTTTCCGTGGGTCGGCAGGCCCATCTAGTTATTCGCTAGACAATTTTGACGCCCTGCCCGTCTTCACGGAGGTCGCCTGTGCGAAAGCATCCGCAATCCGCCACCAAGCACCTCTTCGTCAGCGGGGGCGTCGCTTCCTCGTTGGGTAAGGGGTTGACCGCCAGCAGCCTTGGGCAGCTGCTGACGGCCCGCGGGTTGTACGTGACGATGCAAAAGCTCGATCCGTACCTCAACGTCGACCCCGGCACCATGAACCCGTTCCAGCACGGCGAGGTCTTCGTCACCGAGGACGGCGCCGAAACCGACCTTGACGTCGGGCATTACGAGCGGTTCCTGGATCGCGACCTGTCCGGTTCGGCGAATGTCACTACCGGGCAGGTGTATTCGACGGTCATCGCCAAGGAGCGCCGCGGCGAATACCTCGGCGACACCGTCCAGGTGATTCCGCACATCACCGACGAGATCAAAGGGCGCATCATGTCGATGGCCCAGCCCGACGCCCAGGGCAACCGGCCCGACGTGGTGATCACCGAGATCGGCGGCACCGTGGGCGACATCGAGTCGCAGCCCTTCCTGGAGGCCGCGCGGCAGGTGCGTCACGATGTCGGCCGGGAGAACGTCTTCTTCCTGCACGTCTCGTTGGTGCCCTACCTGGCCCCCTCGGGTGAACTCAAGACCAAGCCCACCCAGCACTCGGTGGCCGCGCTGCGCAGCATCGGTATCACCCCGGACGCGCTGATCCTGCGTTGCGACCGTCCCGTCCCGGAGGCGCTGAAGAACAAGATCGCGCTGATGTGCGACGTCGACATCGACGGCGTCATCTCCACGCCGGACGCGCCGTCGATCTATGACATTCCGAAGGTGCTGCACCGCGAGGAACTCGACGCCTACGTGGTGCGCCGGCTGAGCCTGCCGTTCCGCGACGTCGACTGGACCGAATGGGACGACCTGCTGCGCAGGGTGCACGAGCCGCACGAGACGGTGCGAATCGCGTTGGTGGGCAAGTACGTTGACCTGTCCGACGCCTACCTCTCGGTGACCGAGGCGCTGCGCGCGGGCGGGTTCTCCCACCACGCCAAGGTGGAGATGGTGTGGGTGCCCTCCGACGACTGCGAGAGCGCGGCCGACGCCGCGTCGGCGCTGGGCGACGTGCACGGCGTGCTGATCCCCGGCGGCTTCGGCATCCGTGGCATCGAGGGCAAGATCGGCGCCATTCGGTACGCACGGTCGCGCGGGCTGCCGGTGCTGGGGCTGTGCCTGGGCCTGCAATGCATCGTGATCGAGGCGGCCCGATCGGCCGGTCTGGCCGAGGCGAACTCGGCCGAATTCGACCCCGAGACACCCGATCCCGTCATTTCGACGATGGCCGACCAGGTCGACATCGTCGCCGGCGAGGCCGACCTGGGCGGCACCATGCGGCTGGGCGCCTACCCGGCGGTGCTGGAGCCGGAATCGATTGTGGCTCAGGCCTATGGCGCCACGGAGGTGTCCGAGCGGCACCGGCACCGCTACGAGGTCAACAACGCCTACCGCGACAAGATCGCCGAGAGTGGCCTGAAGTTCTCCGGCACCTCTCCGGACGGCCATCTGGTGGAGTTCGTCGAATACCCGCCGGACGTGCACCCGTTCATCGTCGGCACCCAGGCGCACCCGGAGCTCAAGAGCCGGCCCACGCGGCCACACCCGCTGTTCGTGGCCTTCGTCGGCGCGGCCATCGACTACAAGGCGGGCGAGCTGCTGCCGGTGGAGATCCCGGAGCAGTCGTCGAACGGCATCCAGCACCGGGACAGCGCCGCGCGGCCGATACCTGAGCCCGCGACCCGTGGCTGAACACGAATTCTCCACGGCGTCATCCGAAACGCTGTACACCGGAAAGATTTTCGCGCTGCGCAGCGATCGGGTGCGGATGCCCGGTGACACCATCGCGGTGCGTGAAGTCGTCGAGCACTACGGGGCGGTCGCCATCGCGGCGCTGAACGCCGAGAACCACATCGCGATGGTCTACCAATACCGGCATGCCTTCGGGCGGCGGCTGTGGGAGCTGCCCGCCGGGCTGCTGGACGTCGCGGGTGAGGAGCCGCAGCACACGGCCGCCCGGGAACTGCAGGAGGAGGCCGGCCTGCGGGCGGACACCTGGCAGGTGCTGGCCGATCTGAACTCCGCTCCCGGATTCAGCGACGAATCGGTGCGGATCTATCTGGCCACCGGGCTGAGCGAGGTGGATCGGCCCGAGGCGCATCACGAGGAAGCCGACATGACACTGCGCTGGTTTCCGATTGCCGAGGCGGCCCGGCTGGTGTTCAGCGGCGAGGTGGTGAATTCCATTGCCATTGCCGGGATTCTGGCCGCGCACGCGGTCACCGAGGGATTTGCGCAGCCGCGTCCGGTGGACAGTGAGTGGATCGACAGGCCGACGGCGTTCGCCGCGCGCAAGGCCGCACAATGACCACGGTGGCGCTGGACACCCAGTTGCAGGGCTACCTTGACCATCTCACGATCGAGCGCGGCGTCGCCGCCAACACCCTGAGCTCGTACAGCCGGGACCTGCGCCGCTACACAAAACACCTGTCGGACCGGGGGATTCACGACCTGGCCAAGGTGGGCGAGAACGACGTCAGCGAATTCCTGGTGGCGCTGCGCCGCGGCGATCCCGACACCGGGGCCGCCGCGCTGTCCGCGGTGTCGGCGGCCCGAGCGCTGATCGCGGTCCGCGGGCTGCACCGGTTCGCCGCCGCCGAGGGGCTGGCCGAACTCGACGTGGCGCGCGCGGTCCGCCCGCCCACTCCGGGGCGCCGGTTGCCCAAAAGCTTGACGATCGACCAGGTTCTGGCGCTGCTGGAGGCCGCCGGCGGCGAGAGCCCGGCCGACGGCCCGCTGACTTTGCGGAACCGGGCGCTGCTGGAACTGCTCTACTCCACCGGCGCACGGATCTCCGAGGCCGTCGGCCTCGACGTCGACGACGTCGACACCCACGCCCGCTCGGTGTTGTTGCGCGGCAAGGGCGGCAAGCAACGGCTGGTGCCGATCGGGCGTCCGGCGGTCGCCGCGCTGGACGCCTATCTGGTGCGGGGCCGTTCCGAGCTGGCGCGTCGCGGGCGCGGAACGCCGGGCATCTTTCTCAACGTGCGCGGCGGGCGGTTGTCGCGGCAGAGCGCGTGGCAGGTGCTGCAGGACGCGGCCGAGCGCGCCGGGATCACCTCCGGGGTGTCGCCGCACATGCTGCGGCATTCCTTCGCCACTCACCTGCTCGAGGGCGGCGCCGACGTGCGCGTCGTGCAGGAGCTGCTGGGCCATGCCTCGGTGACGACGACGCAGATCTACACCATGGTCACGGTGCACGCGCTGCGCGAGGTGTGGGCCGAAGCCCACCCCCGGGCCCAATAGCGTTGTCGCGCCGGGCCGCTCAGCCGAGATACTCGGACTCGAGCACCAGGTCGGACAGCAGGGTCTGATATTCGAGGTGCGCCTTGTGCTCGACGGTGTTGAACCGCTGGCCTTGTTGTTGGCGCATGTACTCCCGGTACTTCGGTGCGCCCGGCACCCGGACGTTGTCGGCGACCACGATCGACCCCGGATGCAACCAGCCGCGGTCCAGGATGCTCCTCAGGTCGTCCAGGTAGGCATCCTTGTCGTGGTCCAGGAACACGAAATCCAAAGTGCCGGGTGCAAATCCATGCTCGTTGGCCAGCGCGTCGAGGGTGCGCCCACCGTCGCCGATGGTGCCGACCACACACGTCACCCGGTCGGCGACCCCGGCGTGGGCCCAGATCTGTCGGGCGTTGGCCGCGTTGGCCTCGGCGAGCTCGACGGAGAACACCTTGGCCTTCGGGGCGGCCCGGGCGATGCGTAGGGCGCCGTAGCCGACGTAGGTGCCCAGTTCGAGCGCGAGCGCGGGATCGGCGCGGCGCACCGCGGCGTCGAGCAGCTGCCCTTTCTCGTCGCCGACGTTGATCAGCAGTGACTTGTCGTAGGCGAACTTGTCGATGGTGGCCAGCACGTCGTCGATGTCGCCGGCCCGGGCGTTGCGCAGCACGTACTCGACGGCGGCCGCCTCGCGCCCGTCACCGATCTGGCCCGTGGTGGTGATGTTGCGATTCCCGGCGGCCATGCGCCAGACCGACCACCGCAGCAGAGGTATCCGTCGCTTCAGGTTCATAGCCGCCACCATAGGCCGGCGGCGGTGTCGGTCGGGCCCGGCCGCGCGGCCGCCGGCGGTGACTATCGGTCATCCGCGACAGCGCTAGCGCCGGTGCTAGCGCGTTTCGACGTCGCATCACCCCCCCGGAAATTGGTGCTCATGTGACTGAAGTGAATAGGCTGTCGGGATGTGCGTTCTACCACCGATTTTTGCCCATATTGGCTGGTTAATTGCCTGCGGGTCGCCGGGTTTCGCGCGCCGAACCCGTTAGACTTTCCGACGATGTTCACCTCCCGAACACCCCCGCCATGACCGAGCAGCCGGACAACGGCGTCGAGCTCGGCCTGACCGGGCGGCCGCCGCGGGCGATCCCGGAGCCACAGCCGCGCACCTCGCACGGCCCGGCCAAAGTCGTCGCCATGTGCAACCAGAAGGGCGGCGTCGGGAAGACCACGTCCACCATCAATCTGGGCGCCGCGCTGGCCGAATACGGCCGCCGGGTGCTGCTGGTGGACATGGATCCGCAGGGCGCGCTGTCCGCGGGCCTGGGCGTCCCGCACTACGAGCTGGACAAGACCATCCACAACGTCCTGGTCGAGCCGCGGGTGTCCATCGACGACGTGCTGCTGCAGACCCGGGTCAAGCACATGGATCTGGTGCCCAGCAACATCGACCTGTCGGCCGCCGAGATCCAGCTGGTCAACGAGGTGGGCCGCGAGCAGACCCTGGGCCGCGCGCTGCACCCGGTGCTGGACCGCTACGACTACGTGCTGATCGACTGCCAGCCGTCGCTGGGCCTGCTCACCGTCAACGGGCTGGCCTGCGCGGACGGCGTGGTGATCCCCACCGAGTGCGAATACTTCTCGCTGCGGGGCCTGGCGTTGCTGACCGACACCGTCGACAAGGTGCGCGACCGGCTCAACCCGAAGCTCGAGATCAGCGGGATCCTGCTCACCCGGTACGACCCGCGGACGGTCAACTCCCGCGAGGTGATGGCCCGCGTGGTGGAGCGGTTCGGTGACCTGGTGTTCGACACCGTCATCACCCGGACCGTGCGATTCCCGGAGACCAGCGTCGCCGGCGAACCCATCACCACGTGGGCCCCGCGCTCCACCGGCGCCATCGCCTATCGCGCGCTGGCCCGCGAATTCATCGACCGATTCGGCGCGTGAACGCGGCCGCAACCGGTGAGGCGCCACAGCAGAACGGCTACGGGGCTGGCTTCCAAGTCCGCCTGACCAATTTCGAGGGCCCGTTCGACCTGCTGCTGCAGCTGATCTTCGCCCATCGCCTCGACGTGACCGAGGTGGCGCTGCACCAGGTCACCGACGACTTCATCGCCTACACCCGCGAAATCGGCCCGCAGCTCGAGCTGGAGGAGACCACCCCGTT
>NZ_LZMG01000211.1:0-21924 GCF_001673615.1 Mycobacterium sp. 1245499.0 | reverse complement strand
AAGTCCAGGGCGTTGCGCGACGGCGGCGTATCCACGACCACCAAATCCCAGCGATCCTCGGCCAGCAGCTGGCCCAGCTTCTCCATCGCCATGTACTCCTGCGTGCCGGCAAGCGAACTGGCGACGGTCTGATAGAACTGGTTGTCCAGAATCGCCTGCGCACGACCGGGTCCCGAGTACTGGACCACCATCTCGTCGAAGGTACGGCGCATGTCGAGCATCATCGCGTGCAGCTCGCCGGGAACCTCCGCCGCCAGCGGGACGCGTTGCGGCGTGTTGCCGAGGTCGCTGACCCCCAGCGCCTGGGCCAGCCGCCTGGCCGGATCGATCGTCAAAACGCAGACGTTGCGCCCGTATTCGGCGGCGCGCAGCGCGATCGCGGCCGCGGTGGTGGTCTTGCCCACCCCGCCGGCGCCGCAGCACACCACCACACGGTTGGTGGTGTCGGCCAGGATGGCGGCCATGTCAAGCTGTTTGGGCGTGGTGCTCATCGAACCCCCTGCTGCGCAAGTGATTCCGACAGCTCGTAGAGGCTACCGAGGTCGACCCCGTCGGAGATGGCCGGTAGTTCCAGTCGCGCCACCTTCAGCGCCTCGAGCTGTTGTGCGATCTCGGCGCGGGTCGCGACGACCGTCGCGTGCTCGATGGTCTCGGTCAGCAGACCGGCGAAGTCCTTGTCGTTCAAGCTGATTCCGGACTTTTCCAATCCGGCCCGCACCGAGTCCGCATCGACGTCACCCTCGGCGGCCTTCGCCAGGTCGGCAGGCTGCAGATAAGACGGAATGTTGCGGTTCACGATCACGCTGCCGATCGGCAGCTGCATCTCGGCGAGCTCCTCGATGGCTTCCAGCGTTTCCTGGACCGGCAACGCCTCCAACAGGGTGACTAAGTGAATGGCCGTCTGCTCGGAGTGCAGCAACCTCACCACGCCGTCGGCCTGCGAATGCACCGGGCCGCCCTTGGCCAGATCGGACACGGCTTTGGTGACGTCCAGGAAACGCGCGATCCGTCCGGTCGGCGGGGCGTCGACCACGATCGCGTCATAAACCGGCAGCCGGTTCTTGTCGACGCGGATCACCGTCTCCTTGATCTTGCCGGTCAGCAGCACGTCACGCAGGCCGGGCGCGATCGTCGTCGCGAACTCGATCGCGCCGATGCGGCGCATCGCGCGACCCGCAATGCCCAGGTTGTAGAACATGTCGAGGTATTCCAGGAAGGCGGCCTCGATGTCGATCGCCAGGGCGTTGACCTGACCGCCGCGTTCGGCGGTCGCGATCTTCACTTCTTGGTATGGCAGCGGCGGGACGTCGAAGAGTTGCGCAATCCCTTGGCGGCCTTCGACTTCCACGAGCAAAACCTTGCGGCCCCCGGCGGCCAGCGTCAGTGCCAGCGCCGCCGCGATGGTCGACTTGCCCGTACCGCCTTTGCCGGTCACGAAATGTAAACGGGCCTTCGTCAAGCGCGCAGGCCAGCCGACGGCAGCTCCGCCGCTCGATGTGGTTGCCACCTTCGCATGCTAGCCCGACCCGATAAGCTCGCGGCATGAGCCAACCGACCGCATGGGAGTACGTCACGGTCCCGCTGCTGACGCACGCCACCAAACAGATCCTCGACCAGTGGGGTGCCGACGGCTGGGAGTTGGTGTCCGTGCTGCAAGGGCCGACCGGCGAGCAGCACGTCGCGTACCTGAAGCGCCCCAAGTAAGGCCTTTCTCGATGAGCGCTCAGCCTTCCTGGAAGGCCCGGCTCGGGGAGCTCGGCCTCGAGCTTCCGGAGGTGGTCGCGCCGCTGGCCGCCTACGTCCCGGCGGTGCGCACCGGCAACCTGATCTACACCTCCGGCCAGTTGCCGATGCAGACCGGAAAGCTGTTGGGAACCGGCAAGGTCGGCGCCGACGTCAGCCCCGACGACGGCAAGGCGCTGGCGCGGATCTGCGCGCTCAATGCGCTGGCGGCCGTCAACTCGCTGGTGGGCATCGACGCGGTGACCCGGGTGGTGAAAGTCGTCGGGTTCGTGGCGTCGGCCCCGGGGTTCAACGGCCAGCCCGGCGTCATCAACGGGGCCTCCGAACTGCTCGGCGAGGTGTTCGGCGAGCATGGCGCGCACGCGCGGTCGGCGGTCGGCGTCTCCGAGCTGCCACTGGATGCGCCGGTGGAAGTGGAGCTGATCGTCGAGGTCGGCTGACGCCCGTGACCGAGGCCGCCGAGTCGCTGACCCACCCCGCGTACGCCAAGCTGCGGGCGGTCACCGACACCGCGTCGGTCCTGCTGGCCGACAACCCCGGTCTGCTGACGCTCGAGGGCACCAACACCTGGGTGTTGCGCGGCCCGCGCAGCGACGAACTGGTCATCGTGGATCCCGGACCCGACGACGACGACCACATCGCGCGGGTCGCCGCGCTGGGCCGTATCGCCCTGGTCCTGATCAGCCACCGGCACAGCGATCACACCGACGGCATCGACAAGCTGGTCGAGCTGACCGGCGCGACCGTGCGCTCGGCGGGGAGCGGTTTTCTGCGCGGCCTGGGCGGCGAGCTGACCGACGGCGAGGTGATCGACGCCGCCGGCCTCAAGATCAAGGTCATGGCGACGCCCGGCCACACCGCCGATTCGCTGTCGTTCCTGCTCGATGATGCCGTGCTGACCGCCGATACCGTGCTGGGCCGCGGGACCGCCGTCCTCGACAAGGAGGACGGCAGCCTGACGGACTACCTGGAATCCCTGCGGCGCCTGCGCGGCCTGGGCCGACGGGGAGTACTGCCCGGACACGGCCCCGAGCTGACCGACCTGGCGAGCGTCGCCGAGGGCTATCTTGCGCACCGGCGGGAGCGCCTCGATCAGGTGCGTTCTGCGTTGCGGGAGCTGGGGGAGGACGCCAGCGCCCGCCGCATCGTCGAACACGTCTATGTCGATGTCGACGAGAAGCTCTGGGATGCCGCCGAATGGTCGGTGCAGGTGCAGCTCAATTTCCTGCGCGCCGAGTCGTCGGCGTAGGGCGTCCCCGCCAGTCACTACCGCCCCATCGGTTCCGGCTCTGGGAGCGCACAGTTCTTCTGAAATGCGATAGCGCCGGCGCTAACACGTTGTGAAGTCACCGCATGGTGCCCAAACGGTGCCCATGGGCTGGTGAGGCGGGGAACGGTGAAGCGCCGCGCGGATTAGCGGGCTCGGCGCGCGAGCCGTTCAGAGTCCGAGATCAGCACGCTCTTGCCCTCCAGGCGGATCCAGCCGCGGTGGGCGAAGTCGGCCAGCGCCTTGTTCACCGTCTCGCGGGACGCCCCCACCAGCTGCGCGATCTCTTCCTGCGTCAGGTCGTGGGTGACCCGCATCGCGCCACCCTCCTGGGTGCCAAACCGCTGGGCGAGCTGCAGCAGTTGCTTGGCCACCCGGCCGGGCACGTCGGTGAAGATGAGGTCAGCCAGGTTGTTGTTGGTGCGGCGCAGGCGTCGGGCCAGCACCCGCAGCAGCTGTTCGGCGATCTCGGGGCGGTCGGCGATCCACGCCCGCAGCGCGTCACGGTCCATCGACACCGCCCGCACCTCGGTGATGGTGGTGGCGCTGGACGTTCGAGGCCCCGGGTCGAAGATCGACAATTCGCCGAACATGTCCGACGGGCCCATGATCGTCAGCAGGTTCTCGCGTCCATCGGGGGAACGGCGACCGATCTTCACCTTCCCCGAGACGATGATGTACAGCCGATCACCGGGTTCCCCCTCGGCGAAGACCGTGTGTCCGCGGGGGAAGTCGACGGGTTGCAGCTGCTTGGTCAGTGCTGTGACTGCGCCGGGTTCAACCCCTTGGAAGATTCCTGCCCTTGCCAGGATCTCGTCCACGTTGCCTCTTCAACTTTCCCAGAAAATTAATGTGATACGGGCAGGCTAACCCCTTGCTCGCGTGACGAGTCTAGAGGTACGCCGTTGTGTCCAACGTGCCAACGCTACACACGATTGGCGTGTCGAGGTGCCCTAAACTGCGGATTGACGTGCGAATGGCCGTGTATCCGCGTCGGTAATGTCATCTCGTCGCGATCGACGAAGCCGACGGCGAACGACGGCGCGGCGTGACGCGGACCGCCGGTGCGCCCGCTCGTCGGGGCCGTGGGCAGCTGCGCGAGCTCGCGCCGATGCAGGTATTCCAACGCCTCCGGCATGCCTTCGGACGCCAGCGTGTGCATGTCCACTCCGCCGGCAAGCTCGAGGAATTCGTCGACGTCGGCCACCGCCGTGGCGTGGGGGGCGAGCTCCGATTCGAGCCGCCCAAGACCGAGCGCCGCCAGCATCAGCAGCACCGGAACGCCGGCCACCAGCAACCACGACACACGAAGAGTAAACATGGCCTTGAATCAACACGGGGTCTCGGCCAGATCACGAAATCAGTACTCTGTCGTAGGTGACAGCGGCGAAGTCGTCCGGGCGTTCGAAATCGGCTCCGGCCCCGTCCGGCGCCGCCGATGCGCGACGGTGGTCGCAGGAGACCCGGGTGGGCCTGGTGCGAAGGGCGCGACGGATGAATCGTGCTCTGGCGCAAGCGTTTCCGGATGCGCACTGCGAGCTGGATTTCACGACGCCGCTGGAGCTGACCGTCGCCACCATCCTGTCGGCGCAGAGCACGGACAAGCGGGTCAACCTGACCACTCCGGCGCTGTTCAAGCGGTACCGCTCGGCGCTGGACTACGCGCAAGCCGACCGTGCCGAACTGGAGAACCTGATCCGCCCGACCGGTTTCTTTCGCAACAAGGCCTCCTCGTTGATCGGTTTGGGGCAGGCCCTGGTCGAACGCTTCGACGGCGAGGTGCCGTCGACCATGGCGGAACTGGTCACGCTGCCGGGGGTGGGACGCAAGACCGCCAACGTCATCCTGGGCAACGCCTTCGGGATCCCCGGCATCACCGTCGACACCCATTTCGCGCGGCTGGTGCACAGGTGGCGCTGGACCGCCGACAAGGACCCGGTCAAAATCGAGCACGCCGTGGGCGAGCTCATCGAACGCGGTGAGTGGACCATGCTGAGCCACCGGGTGATCTTTCACGGCCGCCGGGTGTGTCACGCGCGCAAACCGGCGTGCGGCGTCTGCCTGATCGCCAAAGACTGCCCGTCCTTCGGCCTGGGGCCCACCGAGGCGGCGCTGGCCGCGCCGCTGGTGAAGGGGCCGGAAACCGAGCACCTGCTCGCCCTGGCCGGGCTGTAAGCCGGTCCGCGACCGACGCGCAGGGACGCAATGCCTACCTGGAGGCCGACGCTGACCCGCAGGGCCCGCTGGCACATCGCGATCCTGGCGGTGGTGGTGGCGCTGATCGCGGCGCTGGTCGCCCAGCTGCGCGACGACTCCGACAGGACTGCCACGCCCGCGGGCAACCGGCCGGTGGCCGACCGGGAACACCGCGACGCCGATACGCCCGCCGCGTTGGCGGGGCCGCGGCAGCGCGCCAACCTGCCGCCGTGCCCCGGCGCGGGAAACGGTCCCGGCCCCGAGGCGCTGCGCGGCGTGACGGCGGAGTGCGCCGCCGACGGTTCGGTTGTCGACGTCGGCCGCGCGGTGGCCGGACGCCGGGTGGTCCTCAACTTGTGGGCGTATTGGTGCGCGCCGTGCGCCGCCGAACTGCCCGCGATGGCCGAGTATCAACGTCGGGCCGGTTCGGACGTGACGGTGGTGACGGTGCATCAAGACGAGAACGAGACGGCCGCCCTGCTGCGGCTGGCCGAGCTCGGGGTGCGCCTGCCGACCCTGCAGGACGGTCGTCGCCGGGTCGCGGCCGCGCTGCGGGTGGTTAATGTGATGCCCGCGACCGTGGTCCTGCGGCCGGACGGTAGCGTTGCCCAGACGCTGCCACGAGCTTTCACCACTGCCGATGAGATCGCGGCCGCGATCGGCAAAGACAGGGGATAAGCGGAAAAATTGAACCGACTGGAGGGGCCGTGAGTGCTGGGGGTTCGCCCCTGCGGAATGGGGACCCCGCCCCGGCGCGCGGGGCCGTTCCGTTGCGGCCTGACGCCTGCCCGTCCTGGCTGCGTCCGCTGCTCGACCATGTCGATGACGTTCCCGATGCGGCCCGGCGCCGACTGCCGGCCGATGTGCTGGCGATGATCACCAGCAAGGCCGCGTCCGCGGTGACGGCCCTGCGCGGCGGCGGCCGGGAAGCCGCAGTGCTGGTGTTGTTCTCCGGTTCGGAATCCGGCCCGCCCGATGGTGGTTTCCCCGACGACGCCGACCTGTTGGTCACCGTGCGGGCCTCGACCCTGCGCCACCACGCCGGCCAGGCGGCGTTTCCCGGCGGCGCCTCCGATCCCACCGACGACGGCCCGGTGGACACCGCGCTGCGCGAGGCCCGCGAGGAAACGGGGATCGACGTCAGCCGGCTCTATCCCCTGGCGACGATGGAGAAGATGTTCATCGCGCCGTCGCAGTTCCACGTCGTCCCGGTGCTGGCCTATTCGCCGGATCCCGGTCCGGTGGCCGTCGTCAACGAGGCCGAAACGGCGATCGTGGCGCGAGTTCCGTTGCGCGCCTTCGTCAACCCGGAAAACCGGCTGATGGTGTACCGCGGCGATCTCGGCCGCCGGTGGGCCGGCCCGGCCTTTCTGCTCAACGAGATGCTGGTCTGGGGATTCACTGGCCAGGTGATTTCTGCGCTGCTCGACGTCGCGGGCTGGGCCCAGCCGTGGGACACCACCGACGAGCGGGAGTTGGACGCCGCGATGGCGTTGGTCGGCGAGGGGGGCGGGACGCGGTGAATTCGATGACCCCGTCGCAGTGGCTGGATGTCGCCGTGCTGGCGGTTGCGTTCATCGCGGCGGTCTCGGGCTGGCGGTCGGGCGCGTTGGGCTCGTTGCTGTCATTCGTGGGGGTGTTGCTGGGCGCCATCGCGGGGGTGCTGCTGGCGCCGCATCTGGTCAGCCACATCGCCGCCCCGCGCGCGAAATTGTTTGCCGCACTGTTCTTGATCCTCGCGCTGGTGGTCATCGGTGAGGTCGCCGGTGTGGTGCTGGGACGCGCCGTCCGGGGCGCGATCCGCAGCCGTTCCATCCGAACGGTCGACTCGGTCATCGGGGTGGCGGTCCAACTGGTCGTGGTGTTGACCGCGGCGTGGTTGCTGGCCACGCCGTTGACCCAGTCCAAAGACCAGCCGGAACTGGCCGCGGCGGTCCGCGGCTCGCGAGTGTTGGCTCAGGTCAACGACGTAGCGCCGCCCTGGCTCAAGACGGTGCCCAAGCGGCTTTCGGCGCTGCTGAACACCTCCGGTCTGCCCGCGGTGCTGGAGCCGTTCAGCCGCACCCCCGTCATCCCGGTCGCCTCGCCCGATCCCGAGCTAGCCGGCAACCCGGTGGTGCAGGCCACCGCGCCCAGCGTGGTCAAGGTGCGCAGCCTGGCCCCCAGCTGCCAGAAAGTGTTGGAGGGCAGTGGTTTTGTCATCGCGCCCGACCGGGTGATGACCAACGCGCACGTGGTGGCCGGTTCCAACAGCGTTCAGATCTACGCCAGCGGCAATCCGCTGGACGCCACGGTGGTGTCCTACGATCCGGCGGTCGACATCGCGATCCTGTCCGTTCCCAACCTGCCCCCGCCGCCGTTGACTTTCGCCCAGGGCGACGCGAAGACCGGCGCCAGCGTCGTGGTCCTGGGGTATCCAGGTGGTGGGAACTTCACCGCGACACCGGCCCGGATCCGCGAGCTGATCAAGCTGAGCGGTCCCGACATCTACCGCGATCCGGCGCCGGTCACCCGTGACGTCTACACGATCAGAGCCAGTGTGGAGCAAGGTAATTCGGGTGGGCCGCTGATCGATCTCGACGGGCATGTGCTCGGGGTGGTGTTCGGCGCGGCGGTCGACGACCCCGACACCGGCTTCGTGCTTACCGCCGACGAGGTGGCCAGTCAGCTTGCCCGGGTCGGCGATACCCAGCTGGTGGGCACCGGGTCCTGCGTCGGCTGAGCCACCGCGCTCACCTCGCCCGGGTCGGGTGCACCTGTTCGAGGAACTTCGTCAGGTGCCTGTTGATTTCCTCGGGCGCCTCTTCGTGGCTGAAATGCCCTGCGCCGGAGATGGATACGTAGCGTCCCTGAGGTGCGTAGCGCTGCGTTCGGTCGACCGGGTCGGCCAGCACGTAGGGATCGGCGTCGCCGCGCAGGTGTAACAGCGGAACGCTGAGCTGCTGGCTCATCGATCTCATGAAGCGCCGGCCCTCGTCGCGCAGCTGGCTGCGGACGGCCCAGCGCTGATATTCCAGTGCGCTGTGCGCGGCCCCCGGGATCTGGATGGCCGTGCGCAGGTGGCCGATTGTTTCGGAAAAGTCTTCGGAGGCAAGCCATTTGGCGCAGCTGCGGCTGCGGACCAGGCGCTCGATCTCGGCGGCGTCGTCGCGGGTCAACAGGCGCTCGGGCCACAACGGTATCTGGTATTGCAGCAGCGTCGGCAACAGCGCGTAACCCTGGTCGCGTCGCGTCAACGTCGATCGCCGCAACGCCGCCGGGTGCGGCGAACTGATCAGCGCGATCGCCGACACCAGCCGCGGATGCAGCAGGGCGGTGGCCCAGCAGCCCAGCCCGCCGTCGGCGTGGCCCACCAAAGTCGCCGAGGAGTGGCCCAGCGCCCGGATGAGTCCGGCCGCGTCGCCGGCCATCGTCCAGCCGTCGTAGCCGCGGGGCGGCTTATCGCTGCCCCCATAACCCCGCAGGTCGACGGCCACCACCCGCGCCCCGCGCAGTCCGCGCAGCTGATGACGCCACGACCACCAGAACGATCCGAAACCGTGCAGCAGCATCACCAGCGGGCGCGACGTCGCCGGCCGGGCGTCGGCATCGCCTGAGGCCTCGACGACGTGGAAGCGGATGCCGTTGGCGTGCACATCGTGATGGCGCCACGGCCCGTCGATGCGGGTTACCGACGGATCGGGCGGCGCCATCTACCAACCCGATGGATCGGCGGCGGCGCCGTTTGCGGGCTTCGCGTGCTTGCCTTGCGACTCGGGGAGCTGCCGGGCACCGCCGGGGGCCTTGTCGTGGCCCGGGGTGAGCGCGGTGCGCGTCTCCTTGACCGATTCGATCGTCTGGCGCGGTCCACGGATCCGGCGGACCTTGAGGAAGCCCAGCAGCGCCAACAGGGCGCCGACCACCACCATCACGCCGAACACGATGAGGTACGCCGCCCAGCGCCACAGCCAGGTGTCGAGCAGCTCGGCGATGAAGAAGAAGAAAAAGAAGGTGGAATAGAACAGCACCACCAGCGCGGCGATGAAGAAGACGCTCCCGGTCAGCCCCTTTTTGACGTCCCGGGTAATTTCGGCGCGCGCCAGTTCGACTTCGGCGCGCACCAGCGTGGACACCTGGGTGGTGGCGTCTTTGATCAGGTCACCGATCGACGGCTCGGCGGATTTGGCATGCGGGTCGGTCAACGGAATGGTGGTCAGGGTGCTGGGCACACCGTTCTTGCCATCGGCTTTGCTCACAGACGGTCCTCTTTCGTCGTTGCCCGGCTCGCTGTCGTCGCGGTTCATGTTGCCATGCGGTGCCTGGACAGGAGAAGCCAGACGAGGCCGGCCGGGCACTGCGGCGCGGGGTTCGAGAGTGCCGAGGCCAGTTCGCTTCGCACAGAAGGCGGTCGGGGACGCCGCGCGAGCGACGCGCTTTGCAAAGCGACCATCACATGGTTGCCGATTAGACTCGGCCAAGCCGGTCGCGATGTCCGGCCGACCGATGGGAGTGGGGCCGTGCGGAGGGCGCACCGATGCTTCTTACTGGCGATGGTCGCCCTGCTCGCGGCTGTGCTGGGTTCGCCTGTCCGCGCCGCCGCCGCTGACGTCCGGATTCCGATCGGCGGCGGGGCCGGCATCGTCATCAACGGCGACACCATGTGCACCCTGACCACGATCGGCGGCGACGCCGCCGGCGAGCTGATCGGTTTCACCTCCGCGCATTGCGGCGGCCCGGGCGCCCAGGTCACCGCCGAGGGCGCGGAAAACGCCGGCGTGCTGGGCACCATGGTCGCCGGCAACGACAACCTCGACTACGCGGTGATCAAGTTCGACCCCGCCAAGGTGACGCCGGTGGCCAACTTCAACGGCTTCTTGATCAGCGGCATCGGGCCGGACCCCGCCTTCGGCGAGATCGCCTGCAAACAGGGCCGCACGACCGGCAATTCGTGCGGCGTCACCTGGGGCATGGGCCAGGCGCCGGGCACCATCGTCATGCAGGTCTGTGGTCAACCGGGCGACTCCGGTGCGCCGGTCACCGTCAACAATCAGCTGGTCGGCATGATCCACGGGGCCTTCAGCGACAACCTGCCGACCTGCGTCATCAAGTACATTCCGCTGCACACGCCGGCCGTGGTCCAGTCGTTCAACGCGATCCTGGCCGACATCAACTCCAAACACCGGCCCGGCGCGGGGTTCAGCCCGCTGCCGGGCTGAACCGCGGCGGCTACTTCGCCGCCCTGATCGCGTCGAACACGCCGGGATCGAGCAGCGTCGAGGTGTCGCCCAGTTCGCGGTTTTCGGCGATGTCCCGCAGCAGCCTGCGCATGATCTTGCCGCTGCGCGTCTTGGGTAGCTCGGGTACGACGTGGACCTCGCGCGGGCGGGCGATCGGTGAGATCTCCCGGGCCACCTCGACGCGCAATTCGTCGACGATCCCGTCGTGCACTTGGGAATCGGAGCGCAGGACGACGAACGCGCAGATGGCCTGGCCGGTGGTCGCGTCGGTCGCCCCGACCACCGCCGCCTCGGCGACCGAGGCGTGGCCGACCAGCGCCGACTCCACCTCGGCCGTGGACAGCCGGTGCCCCGAGACGTTCATGACGTCGTCGATGCGGCCCACCACCCAGATGGCGCCGTCGCGGTCGTAATAGGCGCTGTCACCGGCGAAATACCAGCCGTGCTCGGCGAACCGGGACCAGTAGGTCTCGACGTACCGGTCGGGGTCGCCCCAGATGCCGCGCAGCATGGACGGCCACGGCTGGTCGAGCACCAGGTAGCCGGTGACGTGCTCACCCTGGTGGATGCCCGGGACCAGTTGCTCGCCGTGGTCGTCGACGATCTTTGCCGAGATGCCCGGCAGCGCCCGCATCGCCGAACCCGGTTTGGCCGCAGCGACTCCGGGCAGCGGGGAGATCATCGTGGCGCCGGTCTCGGTCTGCCACCAGGTGTCGACGATGGGAAGGCGGTCGGCGCCGATCACCTTGCGATACCAGCGCCACGCTTCGGGATTTATCGGTTCGCCGACCGAACCCAGCAGCCGCAGGCTGGACAGGTCGTGCGCGTCGGGGATCTCGCGTCCCCACTTCATGAACGTGCGAATCAGCGTGGGCGCGGTGTAATAGATTGTCACACCGTACTTTTCGATGATCTCGAAGTGCCGGTGCTGGCTGGGCGAGTCGGGCGTGCCCTCGTACAGGACCTCGGTGACGCCGTTGGCCAGTGGACCGTACACGCCGTAGGTGTGCCCGGTGACCCAGCCGATGTCGGCGGTGCACCAGAACACGTCGGTCTCGGCCTTGATGTCGAAGACGTAGTAGTGCGTGTAGGCGGCATGGGTCAGGTAGCCGCCGCTGGTGTGCACGATGCCCTTGGGTTTGCCGGTGGTTCCCGAGGTGTACAGCAGGAACAGGGGCTGCTCGGCGTGGAAGGGCTCCGGGGTGTGCTCGGCGGATGCGGCGTCGACGACGTCGTGCCACCACAGGTCGCGGTCGTCGTTCCAGGACACGTCAATTCCGGTGCGCCGCACCACAAGTACGTGCTCGATGGGGCTGTCCCCGTCGGGACCGGGCGCGACGGCCTCGTCGGCGGCGTCTTTCAGCGGGGCCGGCTTGCCGCGGCGGAACTGGCCGTCGCTGGTGATCAGCAGCTTGGCCGAAGCGTCGGCGATGCGGGCCGCCAGCGCCTTGGCGGTGAAGCCGGCGAACACCACGCTGTGCATCAAACCCAGGCGCGCACAGGCCAACATCGCGATCACCGCTTCGGGAATCAGCGGCAGGTAGATCGCGACCCGATCACCGGCGACCAGACCGAGGTCGGTCAGCGCGTTGGCGGCCTTGCACACCTCGGCGTGCAGTTCGGCGTAGGTCAGGCTGCGGTGATCGCCGACGGGTTCGCCCTCCCAGTGGATGGCGACCCGATCCCCGTGGCCGGCCTCGACGTGGCGGTCCACGCAGTTGTAGGCGACGTTGAGCTTGCCGTCGGCGAACCACTTGGCGAACGGCGCCTGCGACCAGTCCAGCACCTCGGTGAACGGCGTCTCCCACGACAGCCGATTGGCCTGCTTGGCCCAGAACGCCAGCCGGTCCTGCTCGGCTTCGCGGTACAGCTCCTCACCCGCGTTGGCCTGCTCGGCGAACTGCGCCGGCGGCGGATAGGACGAGGGGCCTGCGGAATTGGTGGCGGTCACTAAGTTCTCTCCTGTAGTCGAGACTTCGCCGTTCGGCGGCCGTGCGCTGGTGGCCGAGTGCGAGCCTAGCCGGGTGAGGCGTAGCTGTGCGAGTGGTAGCCGTGCGCGCGAATCCGGGGTCAAAAGTGCGCCCGTGCCGGATAATCACCTCCTGTGCCGGGTCATGAGCGGGGCAGCCGCCGACTACTTGCCAGCTTTGCCACGGCCGCAACGATTTACGCGGTGGCCGCCGTGCCGGGTTGGCCCGCGTCGGCCATGCCGCTGGAGAGCGGCGACCAGGCCACGCCGTGCCGGTCGGAGCAGGTCGCCGTGACCGCCTCGCCGGCGGAAGGGGCGGTGGGTCATCGCGCGGTGACGCTGCTGTTCACCCTCGCCGGCGGCGCCGAACCGTGCACGCTCACCGGATACGCCTGGGTCGATTCGGGCGCGGGGGGCCCACTGATTCACGCGCGGCCCACGCCGCGCGGCTACTTGGGCGGGCTGCCGGCCGGCACCGACGTCCCGCCGACCGTGCCGCTGTCGATATCGGCGCAGGGGCAGGCCATCGTTGAGGGGATGGCGCTGGACGGCAGTGGCGGCGCGTGCCCCACCTACACCGACCTGCGCGTCAACCCGCCCGACACCGAAATGGTGCTGACGGTGGCGGCCACCATCGACGCCTGCGAATTGCAGGTGCATCCCATCACCGCGGTCTGAGCGGGGGTCAATCGGCTCTGACGAGGCAATAGACCCGCGCGGGAACGGGGTAGCCGACGCCCTTTTCGTCCGTCGCGCATTGGGTTCTGTCGGTGCTGCCGTCGATGCGCCGACTCACTCTGACCTGCACCCTGTTCGACCTGCCGCAGTCGCCCAACCTGATCGTCATCGCTTCACCATCACTGAGCATCAAATAGCACTGACCCTCTTTCAGGTTGACGGCAAAACACAGGATCCTCGTGTCGGTGGTGAAGCGGTCATAGACGGAGTGTTCTCGTTTGCCGTCGGGGCAACTGTCCGAGGCGCCGCCCTTGAAGGCGAGTTCATAGGTCGCCGCCGGGTCGGCGCAGCCGCGACTCGGGGTTGAATCGAAACGCTGTGCCTTATAGTCGCTTTCGGTGATGCAATCGCCAACCCGCAGGGACGTGTCGGCCCGGTGCGACTTACCCAGCCTCGCGGCGGTGACGGCGAGGTTCCCGAAGATCCCGAACGCCAGTAGCACGGCGCCGATGGTGATGAGGGTGGTGGCCGACTTGGGCGTCCGCGGTCGCGGCGCGTAGCCCGGATAAGCCGGATAGGGCGGCGCGGGGTAACCCGGCGGCGGGTAGGGGTAGCCGGGGCCGGCGGGGAAGCTCGGCGGGTATTGCGGGTAAGCCGGCGGCCGCCGGCGGCCGCGCGAGCGCGTCACCAGCCCGATGATCAGGCAGAGCAAACCGATCGCGGGGATGCCGAGCGCCGCGACCAGACGGCCCGCCTCATAGGCGGCCCCCTCGGAGGCCAGGGAGGCGACGGTCACCGCCCGAGTTTAAGTCGTGCGGGCCGGCCCGGGCACTTCACCGCCGCACGGCTTCAGGCCCTAGGGTCGGGTGTCATGCGTGCGATGCGGACCGCGTTGGCCTTGCTGGCCACGGTCGTCGTCGCGGTGCTCGTGGTCGCCTCGCTGGCCGGATGCGGTGGCGGCGTGCTCAGCCCGGATCTGGTGGTGGTCAATGGCGGGGAACCGCCGAACCCACTGATCCCCACCGGGACCAACGACAGCCTGGGCGGCCGGATCCTCGATCGGCTCTTCGCCGGGCTGATGTCCTACGACGCCGCCGGCAACCCGTCGCCGGAGGTCGCCCAATCGGTCGACACCACCGACAACGTCAACTACCGCATCGTCCTCAAGCCCGGCTGGACGTTCACCGACGGCTCACCGGTGACGGCCCATTCGTTCGTCGACGCGTGGAACTATGGAGCGTCGAGCACCAACGCCCAACTGCAGCAAAGCTTCTTCAGTCCGATCGACGGCTTCGATGCCCTCGCCGGCCCGGCCGGTGACGGAAAACCGGCGGCCACCACCATGTCCGGCCTGCGGGTGCTCAACGACCGGGAGTTCACCGTCCGGCTTAAGGTCCCCACCATCGACTTCAAGTTGCGGCTGGGCCACAGCGCGTTCTATCCCTTGCCGCAGAAGGCCTTTCGGGACATGGGCGCGTTCGGGCAGCACCCAATCGGCAACGGCCCCTACCAACTCGCCGACGGTCCAGGCGGGCCCGCATGGGAGCACAACGTCCGAATCGACTTGCGGCCCAACCCCGGTTACCACGGCAACCGCAAGCCACGCAACAAGGGGCTCAGGTTCGAGTTCTACGCCAACCTGGACACCGCCTACGCCGACCTGCTTTCCGGCAACCTCGATGTCCTGGACACCATTCCGTCCAGCGCGTTGACGATCTATCAGCGCGACCTGGGCGGCAACTCCGCCAGCGGGCCCGTCGCCGTCAGTCAATCGCTCGACACGCCACTGCGGTTGCCCCACTTCGGCGGTGAGGAAGGCCGGCTACGCCGGTTGGCGTTGTCGGCGGCCATCAACCGCCCGCAGATCTGCCGGCAGATCTTCAACAACACCCGCAGTCCGGCCCGCGACTTCACCGCCAGCTCGCTGCCGGGATTCGATCCCAACATCGCCGGCAGCGACGCGTTGGACTTCAATCCCGAACGGGCGCGCCAACTCTGGGCCCACGCCGACGCGATCTCGCCGTGGAGCGGGCGCTACGCCATCGCCTACAACGCCGACAGCGGCCATCAGGAGTGGGTTGACGCGGTGGCCAACAGCATCAAGAACGTGCTGGGCATCGACGCCGTCGGCGCGCCGCAGCCCACCTTCGCCGGATTCCGCACCCAGATCACCAACCGCACGATCGACACCGCGTTCCGGGCCGGCTGGATCGGTGACTACCCGTCGATGATCGAGTTCCTCGCCCCGCTGTACGCCACCGGCGCGGGATCCAATGACGTCGGCTATTCCAGCCGCGAGTTCGACGCCGGCCTGGCCGCCGCCGAGGCGGCCGCCGACCTGCGGCAGGCCGACGCGCTGGTCAACGTCGCGCAACGAATCCTGTTGCACGACATGCCCGCCGTGCCGCTGTGGTATTACATCGCCGTGCTCGGATGGTCGCCTCAGGTCAGCGCCGTCAAGGTCAGCTGGAACGGGTTGCCCGACTACGAGAATCTCGTCAAGGCTTGAACATGGGCTGGTACATCGCACGTCGGATCGCCGTCATCGTGCCCGTCTTCCTGGGTGCCACGTTGCTGATCTACGGCATGGTGTTCCTGCTGCCAGGCGACCCGCTGGCCGCCATCGCGGGGGACCGGCCGCTGACGCCGGCCGTGGCCGCGGCGCTGCGCGCCCGGTACCACCTGGATGATCCGTTCATCGTGCAGTACCTGCGCTACCTCGGCGGCGTCCTGCACGGCGACCTGGGCCGCGCCTATTCCGGGCTTCCGGTCAGAGACGTTCTCGCACATGCCTTTCCGGTCACCCTGCGGCTCTCGGTGATCGCCCTGGCCGTCGAGGCGGTGCTGGGCATCGGATTCGGGGTGATCGCCGGGCTGCGCCAGGGCGGCCTCTTCGACGCGGGCGTGCTGATCACCGGTCTGGTCATCATCGCGATCCCCATCTTCGTGCTGGGCTTCCTGGCGCAGTTCGTGTTCGGGGTGCGGTTGGGCATCGCGCCGGTGACGGTCGGGGAGCGGGCGACCTTCGCGCGGCTGTTGCTACCCGGAATCGTGCTGGGCTCGGTGTCATTCGCCTACGTGGTGCGGTTGACCCGATCCGCGGTGGCCGCCAACGCGCACGCCGACCATGTGCGCACCGCCACCGCCAAGGGGTTGTCACGGCCGCGGGTGGTGACCGTGCACATCCTGCGCAACTCGCTGATCCCGGTGGTGACCTTCCTGGGCGCGGACCTGGGGGCGCTGATGGGCGGCGCCATCGTGACCGAGGGCATCTTCAACATCCACGGCGTCGGCGGCGTGCTCTATCAAGCCGTCACCCGGCAGGAGGCTCCCACGGTGGTCTCGATCGTGACCGTGCTGGTGCTCATCTATCTGATCACCAATCTGATGGTGGACCTGCTCTACGCGGCGCTGGACCCTCGGATCCGCTATGGCTGAGCACTCCGGCTTCTGGGGCGAGACCTGGCGCAAACTGCACCGGCGTCCGAAGTTCGTCATCGCCGCCGCGCTGATCCTCCTCATCCTTGCGGTTGCGCTGTTTCCCGCGTTGTTCACTCACGCCGACCCCGGCTACGCCGATCCGAGCCAAAGCCTGCGCAGCCCGTCGGCCGCGCACTGGTTCGGTACCGACCTGCAGGGCCACGACATCTACGCACGCACCGTCTACGGGGCGCGCGCCTCGGTGACGGTCGGGCTGGGCGCGACGCTGCTGGTCTTCGTGGTCGGCGGCGCGCTGGGTGCGCTGGCCGGTTTCTACGGCGGCTGGATCGACGCGGTGGTCTCCCGCCTCACCGATGTCTTCTTCGGCCTGCCGCTGTTGCTGGCCGCCATCGTCCTCATGCAGGTGTTGCACCACCGCACGGTGTGGACGGTGATCGCCATCCTCGCGTTGTTCGGCTGGCCGCAGGTGGCCAGGATCGCCCGCGGTGCGGTGCTCGCGGTGCGGGGCAGCGACTACGTGCTCGCCGCTAAAGCGTTGGGAATGAGCAGGTTTCAGATCCTGCTGCGGCACGCGCTGCCCAACGCGCTGGGGCCGGTGATCGCGGTGGCCACGATTGCCCTGGGCCTGTTCATCGTCACCGAGGCGACGCTGTCCTACCTCGGGGTCGGATTGCCGCCGTCGGTGGTGTCGTGGGGTGGCGACATCAACCTCGCTCAGACCCGGCTGCGGGCCGGCTCACCCATCCTGTTCTACCCCGCCGGCGCGCTGGCCATGACCGTGCTGGCATTCATGATGATGGGCGACGCGCTGCGCGACGCGCTCGATCCGGCCTCGAGGGCGTGGCGGGCGTGACCGCCGGCGACGATGTAGAGCGCGGCGATGAGGCGGGGGCACCTCCCGCTTGCGGGGGAGAGCGGCGCAAAGTGAGCGGCGCGGCGTCCCCGCTGCTGTCGGTCGAGGGCCTGGAGGTCAGCTTCGGTGAGCACGCCGCGGTGTGCGGGGTGGATCTGCGCGTGCTGCCCCGCCAGACCGTCGCGGTGGTCGGCGAATCGGGATCGGGCAAATCCACCACCGCCGCCGCGATTCTCGGGCTGCTACCGTGGGGAGGCCGAATCACGGGCGGGCGCATCATGTTCGACGGCGTCGACATCTCGACCGCCGATCGCCGAGCGCTGCGCTCGATCAGGGGGCGGCACATCGGCTATATCCCGCAAGACCCGATGACCAACCTCAACCCGGTGTGGAAGGTCGGGTTCCAGATCCGGGAAGCCCTGCGCGCCAACACGAGCGATCGGGAAACGCGGGGGCGGGCGGTGGAATTGCTCGCCGCGGCGGGCATGCCGGATCCGGCCCGGCAGGCGGCCCGCTACCCGCATCAGCTGTCCGGCGGCATGTGTCAACGCGCGCTGATCGCGATCGGGCTGGCGGGCCGACCACGGCTGCTGATCGCCGACGAGCCGACGTCCGCGCTCGACGTCACGGTGCAGCGCCAGGCCCTCGACCATCTGCAACGGCTCACCGGCGAACTCGGTACCGCGCTGCTGCTGATCACCCACGATCTGGCGCTGGCCGCCGAACGGGCCGAGCACGTGGTCGTCGTCCACCGCGGGGTCGTGGTGGAATCCGGTGCCGCACAGTCGATTCTGCGCGCGCCGCAACACGAGTACACCCGGCGGCTGGTGGCGGCGGCCCCGTCGCTGGCGCGCCGGAGCCGGCCGGCCGCCACCCCGACCGAGGACATCCTCGTCGCCTCGGATCTCACCAAGGTCTACCGGGAGTCACACGGGGCGCCGTGGCGGCGCAGCGAATTCCGTGTGGTCGACGCGGTGTCGTTTCGGTTGCGCCGCGCGAGCACGTTGGCCATCGCCGGTGAATCGGGCTCGGGGAAATCGACGCTGGCCCGCATGGTGCTGGGCCTGCTCCAATCCACCTCGGGCACCGTCGATTTCGACGGCACCCGGATCGACGACGCGATGCCCCGGGATCGGCAGCTGGCCTTCCGCCGCCGCGTGCAGCCGGTGTTTCAAAACCCTTACAGCAGCCTGGATCCCATGTACTCGGTATTTCGCGCGATCGAGGAACCGCTGCGCATCCACCGCGTCGGTGACCGCAGGCAGCGCGCCCAGGCGGTGCACGACCTCGTCGACCAGGTGGCGCTGCCGTCGTCGGTGCTGGATCGGTTGCCCCGTGAGCTGTCGGGTGGCCAACGGCAACGGGTGGCCATCGCCCGGGCGCTGGCGCTGCGGCCCGACGTGCTGGTGTGCGACGAGGCGGTGTCGGCGCTCGACGTGTTGGTGCAGGCGCAGATACTCGACCTGCTGGCCGAGCTGCAGGCCGAACTGGGGCTGGCCTATCTGTTCATCAGCCATGACCTGGCGGTGATCCGGCAGATCGCCGACGACGTCCTGGTGATGCGGGCGGGCCGCGTGGTGGAGCAGGCGCCCACCGAGGAACTGTTCACCGACCCCAAGCACGAATACACCCAGCAGTTGCTCGACGCCATCCCGCGCCTGCGGTGAATCCGGCGGGGATAGGTTGTGAGGTTGTGACAGCAGATCCGCTGGCCCCCCTGATGGACCTGCCCGGCGTCGCCGAGGCCAGTGACCGCGCCCGCGAAGCGTTGGGCCGTGCCCACCGGCACCGCGCCAACCTGCGCGGTTGGCCGGTGACCGCCGCCGAGGCGGCGCTGCGGGCCGCGCGCGCGTCGTCGGTGTTGGACGGCGGCCCGGTCCGGCTGGAGGACCTCGCCGACGCGGGCCAGATCAGCGACCCGGTGTTCGCGGGGGCGCTTCGGGTGGCCCAGGCGCTCGAGGGTGGCGAAGGGCCCGTCGTCGCCATCTGGCGGCGGGCGCCGCTGCAGGCGCTGGCCCGCCTGCACGTGCTGGCCGCGGCCGAGCAGGTCGACGACGAGCGGCTGGGCCGCCCGCGCACCGATGCCGGGGTGGGGCCGCGACTGGAGTTGTTGGCCGAGTTGGTGAACGGGCGCACCCAGGTGCCGGCGCCGGTGCTGGCCGCGGTCGCCCACGGCGAGCTGCTGACGCTGAAGCCGTTCGGCAGCTCCGACGGTGTGGTGGCCCGCGCGGTGTCGAGGTTGGTGACCATCGCCAGCGGGCTGGACCCGCACGGGCTGGGCGTGCCCGAGGTCAGCTGGATGCGTCAGCCCGCCGCGTATCGCGACGCCGCGCAAGGATTCGCCGACGGCACGCCCGAGGGGGTGGGGGCGTGGCTGGTACTGTGTTGCCGGGCGATGAAAGCCGGTGCGCAGGAGGCGGTGTCGATCGCCGACGCGATGTCGAACAAGTAGCTGAACCGGTTGCCGACGCCGGGAAAACGGGCACAAAAAGGTAGAGCGGGCGACGTTCCGAATGTTCGGTCCGCCGCCCGCTAGCACGGGGCTCGGTTACCAAGCGTGCATCTCGGGGCTGCGTGGGTTGGCCTCGGCGATCTCGCGACGCTTATGGTTGCAACCCCACCCAAAGGGCCGTCGATACCTTCCGCATTTTCGCAATTTCGCAGGCCCGCAACACTTCTGCCATCTTCGCGGCTATGACTCCGCGTGGGTGCCGAGCACCGTGCTGGGCGCCCGGGTCGGGAGAACGAACCTTCTCTTCCGGCTCGACCTTGGCCTTACCGGGCTTCCGTGGTTCCTTTGTACTACTAGACCCCTAGCACAGCAAGGCCCAATTGCGAAGGAAATCCCATGGCGCCAGGCGCCCGTTTGCTGGGTCGCTAAAACGGGCTAAAAGGCGTAGCGGCGCAACAACGAATACGTCACCGCGCCGGCGGCCAGCGCGCTGATGCCCACCGCGGCCGTCGTGGCGATAGCGGCACCGGAGGGCGCGGGGATGCGGTCACGCAACGACACCGGCCGGGAGAACGAGATCACCGGCCAACCGCGCTCCACGGCCTCCCTGCGCAACCCGCGGTCGGGATTGACCACGCTGGGATGGCCGACGGCCTCGAGCATCGGCAGGTCGGTGATCGAGTCGGAATAGGCGTAGCAGTGCTCTAGCGGGTAGCCCTCGCGCGCGGCCAGCTCGCGGATCGCCTGGACCTTGCCCTCGCCGTAGCAGTAGAACGCGATCTCGCCGGTGTACCGACCGTCCTCGACGACCATCCGGGTCGCCATCGCGTGGGTGGCGCCGAGCGCGCGGGCGATGGGCGCGACGATTTCTTCCCCGGAGGCCGACACCACCACGACGTCGCGCCCGCACAACTTGTGGGCCGCGATCAGGTCGGCGGCTTCGGCGAAGACCAACGGAGTCACGATGTCGTGCAGCGTTTCATTGACGATCGACTTGACCTGTTCGACGTCCCAGCCGGTGCACATATTGGTCATGTGGGCGCGCATCCGATCCATCTGGTCATGATCAGCACCGGAGAGCAGATAGATGAACTGCGCGTAGCTCGACTTGAGCACGGCGCGGCGGTTGAGCAGGCCCTGGTTGAAAAACGGTTTGCTGAACGCCAGGGTGCTGGACTTGGCGATGATCGTCTTGTCCAGGTCGAAGAAGGCCGCCGTGCGGGCATGAGAAGCGGTGGTTGACGCCGATTGATCCGAGGCCGACTGCTCCGCGGTGGGGTCGAAGACGGTCACGGAACCAGCATAGGTCGGTGGTCCGGCAAGGCCGCCATCCCGCACCGGAAATGGCCGCTCAGGGCGTTCGGGACGCGGGCGAAGCGGTGTTTACGCGGCTCAAGCTGGTTTTCCAGAAAATGATCTCTTGCGTTACTCCGGCTTGTCATGTGTATAGTAAGCATTACTCGGCCTTGAGCCGAGGGTGTATCAGCCCGACCCCCCGGGGCTGATGCACGACGACCCTCGCCTCCTCCCCCCCTGGCGGGGGTCGTCCCTTTTCTACGGTCAGTTTTCTCGCTTCGCGGCGTCGCGCTCGGCGCTGCGTGCGTTGCGGGAAAGCGCGTGCGTCGTCGCTGGCGGCATGGCCCCGCGACGCGTTTGTGCACACTCGCGTCTCTATCCACAAATCCCCGTTTGGGACTGTTGTGCCAAGGTCACGGCCCCGCACAGTGGTCGGATGACCAGCGTCTCCGGAGCGGCCGATTCGGCGGGAGTGTTGGCGGTACTGGCGGACCCCGACCGGCGCGCCGAGTTGGATCGGGTGGCCGCGGCCGCCGGCGTTCGCGTGGTGCACGCCGGCGACGCGTCTCCGGTCAGCCGCAAGACGTGGGCCGCGGCCGCGGCCGTCGTGCTGGACGCGGGGGCGGCCGCTCGCTGCGGGCGATGGGCGCTGCCGCGTCGCGATTACGTGACGGTGCTGACCCCGGCCGAACCCGACACGGCGACGTGGGCGGCCGCCGTCGAGGTCGGGGCCGCGCACGTGTTGCGGCTGCCCGGGCAGGAAGCGGAGTTGGTCGGCGCGCTGGCCGACGCCGCCGAATCCATGCGCGACGA
>NZ_LZMG01000210.1:0-8123 GCF_001673615.1 Mycobacterium sp. 1245499.0 | reverse complement strand
CGCGGGGTCGATGCCGTCGAGGATCGTCTGGGCGAGCCTGCGCAGTTCCGGACCGATGTCGGAATGACCCCCACCACTCACTTCGGCCACACCTCCGGATCTGGTTGAAAACGCACCGTCAGTTCGCTACCCCGTAGGTGTGCGTCCAACACGGTGCACCGCCGAAGTACTGATGCCAACCTAACCCTGCGCCGCAATCCCCCGGCGCTGATGATCAGATCGTCATCGACGCGGCCCAGCGTCAGGCCCGACGGATCGAGTTGCGGCAACACCAGCCGCATCCGGTAGACGGACCCTAGTCCCGTCCCGGATTCGAGGTCCACGGTGGGCCGCAACGGACCCGGCGGCGCCGTGCCGCCGCGGCGCCGCGCCGCGTCGAGCAGCCCGCTCAGCGCCTTGGGGCCGATCGGCTCGCCGGACAGGTGCGGGGTCATCACCAGCGCCACCTCGCCGATGGTGGCGTCGAGCTCGTCGAGCACGCTGCGCTGCTCGGCGATGCGCTCGGTGTACCAGTAGAAGGCGGGGTGCTCGGGCAGATTGCGGTACTCGTACGAGTCATCTTGCAGCAGAACCTGATTCACGATCAGCTCTTCGACCCGCACGCCCATCAGGGCCAGCGAGCCCAGCGTTCGGGCCGCCTCGGCCGCGACCACCCGCTCGGGGGTCAGCACCAGGTGCGCACTCACCAGATCGCCGTCGGTGAGCAGCGCGCTCAGCGACTCCACCTCCGAGCTGATCCGCTCGAGCAGCTCGACCACCGCCGCCGACCGGGCGTCGTCGGCGGTGACCGACAGCCGGCGATGCCGCGGCCAGGCCCGCTCGACGTACAGCCCGAAGGTGGCGGGCAAAGTCAGCATTCGCAGGGCGTCGGCGGTCGACGCGCAATCGACCACCACCCGATCCCATCGCCCGCTGCGGGCCAGCCCGCCGACGGCGTGCAGCCCGAGCACTTCCTGCACCCCGGGCAGGGCCGAAAGTTCTTCGGGCGCAATGGTTCCCAGTTCGGAGTCGGGAAAACGCCGATCCAGGGTGGCGACGACCTCACGCCAGCGGACCTCGAGCAGCGCCAGCGTGTCCAAGGCCAGTGCGTCGAGAAACCCGCCGCCGGCCTCCGCTTGCCCGGTGTCCAGGTCGGCCAGCACCCGCACCAGGTCGCCCCGACTCGGCGAGACGGGAACGCCCAGTACGTCACCCAGCGAGTGCGCCTGGTCGGTGGAGATCACCAGCACCCGTTGCCCGGCGCTCGCGGCACCGACGGCGGTGGCGCAGGCCAGGGTGGATTTCCCTACCCCGCCTTTGCCGACGAAAAGGCTGATCCGGGCCGGGGCGGGCGCTCCGAATTCAGTGGACTCACTCAGCCTCGACTCGTTTCTTCAGATCCTTCAACGCGGTGTCGGTCAACCGGCGCTCGGCCTTGCGCTTGAGCAGCCCGATCATCGGCATGGCCAGGTCGACGGAGAGTTCGTAGGTGACTTCGGTGCCAGATCCCTTGGCCGCCAGTCGATATGAGCCTTCCAGCGCACGCAGCAGCGAGCTCGAGACCAGCGTCCAGCTCACCGATTGGCGATCCTTGGGCCACTCGTAGGACATCACCATCGTGTCCTTGATCACCGTGGCGTCCATGACGATCCGCGCAACCTTCGGGTAGCCGTCGGCGTCCTTCTCCTGGACCTCGGCTTCCTTGTACTCCGAGATCCACTGCGGGTAGGAATCGATGTCGGCGATCACCTGCATCACGGTGGCCGGGTCGGCCTCGATGTAGATGGTTTGCGTCGTCTTCTCCGCCACCTGATTGCTGCCCTCTCTCCCGCGAACGGATCGACCGCTGTCGACTGTGGGGATCCCGCGGGTCTCGGTCCGACACGGTACTCTCCGCGGCGGACCCGACCCGGCTAAACTACCGGAGAAACTCCGACCGGACGTGACCGTTCCAGTGTCGTCTTGACCTCGAAGGCCATTTTCTTGCCCGCCACCCGACGGCGATGCGTCATCTTCGCCAAGTTCAGCTTGGCCAGCTGCCAGGCCGCCACCCCGGTCGGCTCGGCGTGCAGGAAGTAGTGCAGCACGACGCCGTCCAGCGACGGTTCCAGCCAGATTTCCATGGTGCCCGTCAACGCGCCGGTGACCGACCACCGGATGCCCTTTTCCCCGCGGTCCTCGACGACCTCCAGCCGCAGGTCCGGCCACCAGCGTCGCCAGCTGGACCGATCGGCCACCGCGGCGCCCACCCGCGCGCCGTCGGCGGCGACAAACGTCTCATCCGCGATCTGGATGCTGTTCATCACCCCAGCTTCACACACCGGCCCGCGCCGCCCCGCCGAGGGCGGGGCGGACGTCGCGGCCCGCAATCGCGGTCCCGGCCCACCCACTGCTAGCCGTGCTGGGTCAACGCGCGGATTAGGCTGGTCGGCAGCAACCCGCTCCCGGGAATCTCCACGAGGTCGATTGAGGTCATAAGAGTGCGTGAGTACAGCGTCCCCGCCCGCTTCTCCGTCGGCGAAAACGACAACATCGCCGCGATGGTCTTCGAACACGAGCGCGACGACCCCAACTTCGTCATCTACCAGCGTCAGATCGACGGCGAGTGGACCGACGTCACCTGCGCCCAGGCGGCCGAGCAGATCCGCTCGGCCGCATTGGGTTTGATCTCCCTGGGCGTAGAGGCCGGCGACCGGGTGTCCATCTTCTCGGCCACCCGCTACGAATGGGCGATCCTCGACCTGGCCATCCTGGCGGTGGGTGCGGTCACCGTGCCGATCTACGAGACGTCGTCGGCCGAGCAGGTCCGCTGGGTGCTACAGGATTCCGAGGCGGTGCTGGCGTTCGCGGAAACCGACGAGCACGCGGCCATGGTTACCGAGCTGACCGCCGAACTACCCGCGCTGCGCCGGGTGCTGCACATCGACGGTTCGGGGCCCAAGGCGCTCGACCAGCTCGTGGAGGCCGGCGCGTCGGTGGCACCGGCCGAGCTGACCGCGCGCCTCGAGGCGCTGCGGGCGTCGGACCCGGCCACCCTGATCTACACCTCGGGCACCACGGGGCGGCCCAAGGGCTGCCAGCTGACCCATTCGAATCTGCTGTATGAGACCCGCGGCGCCAAGGAGAGCCTGCCGACGCTGCTCGACGAGGGCCAGCGGCTGCTGGTGTTCTTGCCGCTGGCGCACGTGCTGGCGCGCTCGCTCACGTTGTCCGCGTTCGCCAACAAGGTCACCGTCGGCTTCACCAGCGACATCAAGAACCTGGTGCCGCTGTTCGCGGTGTTCAAGCCGACCGTGGTGGTGTCGGTGCCGCGGGTGTTCGAGAAGGTTTACAACACCGCCGAGCAGAACGCCTCGAACGACGGCAAGGGCAGGATCTTCGCGGCGGCCGTCCAAACCGCCGTCGACTGGAGCGAGGCGCAGGACCGCGGCCGCCGCGGCCCGCTGCTGCGCGCCAAGCACGCCCTGTTCGACCGGCTGGTGTACAACAAGCTGCGCGCCGCGCTGGGCGGCGACTGCCACGCGGCCGTCTCCGGCGGCGCGCCGCTGGGCTCGCGGCTGGGGCACTTCTACCGCGGCGTCGGCCTGACCATCCACGAGGGTTACGGCCTGACCGAGACCAGCTCGGCGATCACCGTCAACCAGGTCGGCAACGTCAAGATCGGCACGGTCGGAACGCTGGTGCCGGGCAACAGCATGCGCATCGCCGAGGACGGCGAACTGCTGGTGCGCGGCGGCGTGGTGTTCACCGGCTACTGGCGTAACGAGCAGGCCACCCGCGACGCGTTCACCGATGGCTGGTTCAGGACCGGCGACCTGGGCGTGCTCGACGAGGACGGCTTCTTGAAGATCACCGGGCGCAAGAAGGAGATCATCGTCACCGCCGGCGGCAAGAACGTCGCGCCGGCCGTCCTAGAGGACCGGCTGCGGGCCCACCCGTTGATCAGTCAGGCGATGGTGGTCGGGGACAACAAGCCGTTCATAGGCGCGCTGATCACCATCGACCCCGAGGCGTTCGACGGCTGGAAGCAGCGCAACCAGAAGGGCGCCGGCGCCTCGGTGGGCGATCTGGCCACCGACCCCGACCTGGTCGCCGAGGTGGACGCGGCCATCAAGGACGCCAATCAGGCTGTGTCGCATGCGGAATCGATCCGCAAGTTCCGCATCCTGCCGGTCGATTTCACCGAGGACACCGGCGAACTGACGCCGACGATGAAGGTCAAGCGCAACGTGGTGGCCGAGAAGTTCGCCTCCGACATCGAGGCCATCTACGAGAAGGACTAATGGCGCCGGTCAGCCCAGCAGCGCGCCCAGCCGCGCCGCCAGGGTGTCCCACCGCCACTGGGCCATCACCCAGTCGCGCCCGGCCGCGCCCATCGCGGCCGCGCGGTCGCGATCGGTCAGCAATTCGGTGACGGCACCGGCGATCTCGGCCACCTCGCGGCCGTCGACGACCAACCCGGTCTTGTTGTGCTGCACCGTTTCTGGGGCTCCCCCGGATTTGCCGGCGATGACCGGCACGCCGGTCGCCGAGGCCTCGAGGTACACGATGCCCAACCCCTCGACGTCCAGCCCGGCACCGCGGGTGCGGCACGGCATCGCGAACACGTCGGCCAGCGCGTGATGCGTGGCCAACTCGGCGGCCGGTACGCCGCCGGTGAACGTCACGTCGTCTTCCACCCCGCACTCACGGGCCAGCGCGCGCAGCGAGTCCATATACGGGCCGCCGCCGACGATGACCAATGCGGCGCCGTCGACGCGCCGCCGGATCGACGGCAGGGCCTTGATGAGCATGTCCTGGCCCTTGCGTGGCACCAGCCGCGACACGCACACCACGGTGGGCCGCTCGCCCAACCCGTAACGGTCCCGCAGCTCGGCCCGGCCCGCCGGGTCGGGCCGGAACCGTTCGGTGTCCACACCCGAGGGCAGGTATTCCAGCGACGCCTGGGGGCCGAACGCCGGCGCGAACCGGGACCGAGTGTAGCGGCTGACGAACGTGACGACGTCGGTGTCGTCACCGATGCGGCGCAGCACCGAGCGGGCGACCGGAAGCATCGACCACCCGACCTCGTGGCCGTGGGTGCTGGCCAGCACGCGGCTCGCCCCGGCCCCGCGGGCGCGGGAGGCCAACAGCGCCAGCGGCGCGGCCGCGCCGAACCAGACCGTGTCGATGCCGCCCTCGGCGATCAGCCGCCGCATCCGGGCGTCGACCGCCGGACCGGGCAGCATCAGGGTGCCCGGATGACGCACCACCCGATAACCGGCGGCCTCGGCTGAGTGGTCAAAGGCGTCGGCGCCCTTCCACTGCGGCGCGTACACCGTCACCGTATGCGGCCCGGCGTCGACCAACCGGCCGACGAACTCGCCGAGGTACGACTGGATGCCGCCCGGGCGGGGCGGAAAGTCGTTGGTTACCAGCAGGACCCGACTCACCTGCGACAGGCTAGCCTGGCGCCGGCGCACCCCGCGCACACGGTCCGAGCCGGGCGATGCGGCCCTAGTGGCCCAGCCACTGATGCCAGCGCGTGAGCAGCCCCGCCGGGCTGTCGCCCAGCACATCCTGACCGGCGGCGGCCATGTCCGCGTGCCGCACGCCGCAGGTGGCCAGGTAGAGGTCGCGCAACTTCGGCGCTCCGTAGGTGTCGGCGACGAATCGGGCGAACCACCACGCGCGGTCGTAGGCCAGCGAGCGCTGCTCCCCCGGCATGTCGAGATCACCGTCGGTGGGCAGCGTCATGGGCAGCAGCGTCTCGGCGGGCACCGGCGCCGGCGGGCGGCCGACGAAATCGGCCACCCCCTCGGTGAGCCAGCGAGGTGCATCCGCGACGGTGTCGGCGCGCGCGGCGTAGTGAAAAAGCTCGTGCGCCAACACGATTCGCAACGATGCGGCGCTCATGGTGACCGCGCCGGGCGCGAACACGATCCGCTGGCCCTCGGCGACCCGGCGAACGGGATCGAGCCGGTCGACCACCGTCACGGCCGCGATATCGGCCCACTGCGACGCCGGTCCCCCGCCGGCGGCGGCGCGAAATTCCTCGTCGGTGCCGGCCGCGACCACCGAGATCTCACGGGCCCAGTCGGTACCCCAGAACGACTCCACCGCGGCGATCGCCGCGGGCATGCCCGACGCCACCCGGGACAGCAGCCGGTCGCTGGCGGGGCCGCCGAGCCCCAGCAGCCGCACGGTGCGGTCGCCGACGGTGATCGACCTGGCCGACGCGGGGAGTTGGCTGCGGGCCGGGATGACCAGCTGGGCGGGCCGGATCCGTGCTTCGCGCTGGGCGTCGAACGGCACGGCCGCGGCCACCAGCAGTTCGACGACGAATACCCAAGCCAGCAGTATCGAGAGCCGCCGGCGACGCGGTCGGGGGTGTCTAGTAACGGCGAGCGTCGTAGATCGGACCGCCGGCGCTCATCGGCGCCACCCGGACCGGCACGCCATAGGTAGAGGAATGGATCATCATGCCGTCACCGATGTAGATGCCGGTGTGCGAGGCGTCGGAGTAGAAGGTCAGCACGTCACCGGGCTGCAGATCACCCAGCGAGACGGGCTGCCCGCCGTGGGCCAGCGCCTGGCTGGAGTGCGGCAGCGAGATGCCGGCTTGCTGGAATGCCCACATCACCAGGCCGGAACAGTCGAAACCGCCGGGTGCGGAGCCGCCCCACACGTAGGGCGATCCGACCTGGGTCAGCGCGGCCTGCACGACGGTGGCGCGGTCACCGCCGCCGACACCGCCGGGCGTCGTTCCGGGCATGCCCGGCATTCCGCCGGCGGGCGGAGCCTCACCCGGCGCCGGCCCGGCGGGCGCGCCCGGGGGCGCCGCTTCCGGGGGTGCCGGAGCGCCGGGAGGCGGGGCGGGGTTGGCCAGCGCGGTGCGCTGATCGGCCGTTAAAGAAAGGTATTGGGACTTGACCACCGCGATCTGCACCTGCAGCTGGCTCTGCTTGGACTGCAGGCTCGCCCGGACCGCCGCGGCCTGCTCGGCCGCGCTCTTGGCGTCGGCGGCCGACTTGGCGGACTCGCGCTCGGCCTTGGCGGCCTGCTCCCCGGCGATCTGGAAGCTCTTCATCTGGTCGGTCATCTGCGTGGCCATCACGCGCTGCACCGCCAGCTTGTCGATCAGGCCCTGCGGCGAGCCGGCGGTCAGGATGGCTTCCATGCCGTCGACGCGACCACCCATGTAGGTCGCGGCGGCCAGCTTGTTGACCGAATCCTGATACGAGGCCAGATGCGCCTTCGCCGCATCGACCGCGGCCTGGTCGTCGGTGTGCTTCTTGTCCGCCGCGCGCTGGGCGGCCAGCTTGTCGTTCAGATCCAGCTGGGCGCTGTGCATCGCCTCGGTGGTCTGCTCGGCCTGGCGCGACAGTTGGTTGAGTTTTGCCGTGGCGTCCTCGGCCGGGTCTGCCCACACGGGGGCCGTCACCACACCGGACAAGATCGCGAAGCCAGCTAGCGTCCCTATTGCCGACCGTGTCAGGACACGCGCAACCGGGTACCTAGATGCAAGCCTCAAGATTTGCTTCCTTAAACGGCCATCGACGAATAGGTCGTCGAGCTGGTTTAGGTCTCAAACAGGTTACGAAACGATATCGGCGTTTGTCCAAAGCGAGCGGTTAAGAAATTAGAAAGAATCCTGTCATTTCTATGTGAATCGTTTCGCGTTCGCGAGGACCTTTGCGGGACAAGGCGATTACGCTACACCAGAGCCACGGTCCCGACGAATCGGGACAAGCCGAAGGCGCGGCGCCAGGCCGGCCTCGGCGAGAACCTCCAAAGCCGCTCGCTCGTCCTGCAATAAAGTATCCGGAACCCCGAGTATCACGCTGACGACACAGTCGCGGCAGCCGGGGCCGCGCACCGCGCACTCGTCGCAGTCGATCACCACCGGCGTCCCCGGTTCGGGCGGCGTCATGCCGATGTCGGTGGGTTCGGTTCGTGGTGCCATCGGGGTGGGTCCTCTCGCTTGGGCTCCGGCAAAGTGGGTCAGCGAACATCACGCCGGACTGCCCGAACCGTAACCGCGGCCACCGACAGGTATCCGTCCCCGCGCTCCGGCGTGGGAGCCGCCCGGGTGTCGGTCGTCGGGCTTAACGTCACCGCCGTGGCTTCCCGGGGCGCGACGCAGCTGAGCTTCGCCGACGTCG
>NZ_LZMG01000209.1:0-4766 GCF_001673615.1 Mycobacterium sp. 1245499.0 | reverse complement strand
GACGTGCTCTCCGGGGCCGACCTGGGTCAGATGCTCGACTTCCACTCCGCGCAGGAATCCGACGTCACCCTGCACCTGGTCCGCGTCGGCGACCCGCGGGCGTTCGGCTGCGTGACCACCGAGGAGGGCCGGGTGACCGCGTTCCTGGAGAAGACCCAGGATCCGCCGACCGACCAGATCAACGCCGGCTGCTACGTCTTCTCGCGCGCGGTGATCGACCGGATCCCGCGCGGCCGTGAGGTGTCGGTGGAACGCGAGGTGTTTCCCGCGCTGCTGTCGGATCCCGACGTCAAGGTCTGCGGCTACGTCGACGCCAGCTACTGGCGCGACATGGGCACCCCGGAGGACTTCGTCCGTGGCTCGGCCGATTTGGTGCGCGGCATCGCGCCCTCGCCGGCCCTGCACGGCCACCGCGGCGAGCAGTTGGTGCACGACGGCGCGGCGGTGTCGCCGGGCGCGGTGCTGGTCGGCGGGACGGTCGTCGGGCGCGGCGCCGAGATCGGCCCCGGCGTGCGGCTGGACGGCGCGGTGATCTTCGACGGCGTCAAGGTCGAGGCGGGCAGCGTGATCGAGCGGTCGATCATCGGCTTCGGCGCCCGCATCGGCCCCCGGGCGCTGATCCGCGACGGGGTGATCGGCGACGGCGCCGACATCGGGGCGCGCTGCGAGCTGTTGCGCGGCGCCCGGGTGTGGCCGGGTGTCTCGATTCCCGACGGCGGGATCCGCTACTCGTCCGACGTATAGCCGGGCTTGATCTGCTGAATGTGAAGTTAACTTCACACTCGGCGGCCAGCGTGAAACGAACTTCACACTCGGCGGGCCTGGGCCCGCTCGACCAGATACGCCAGCGCGTAATCCGTTCCGTCCGGTAGGGCGTCGACGGGCCACCACCTCAGATCGTCGGACTCGTCGCTGATCGCGATCCGCGCCCCCGCCGGCGCGTGCGCGACGAATTGCAGATCCAGATGGCGGGTCGGCACCCCCAGCGAGCAGACCACCGGATGCACGTGCACCGCGGCCAGCCGCGGTGGCATCCGCAGCCCGTCGATACCGGACTCCTCGGTGGCCTCGCGCAGCGCCGCGGCGACGATGTCGGCGTCGCCGTCGTCGCAGTGACCACCCAGCTGCACCCACCGGCCCAGGCGGCGATGCAGGGTCAGCAGCACCCGATCGCCGGAGTGGTCGAGCACCAGCGCCGACGCGGTGACGTGGCCGGGCACGCACTCGCGGCGGCAGGCATCGCTGCGGGCGTGCACGAAGGCCAGCACGGCGTGCCGCACCGAATCCTGGGCCGCGTCCGGGGGATCCCAGCCGGACAGCATCGCGATCGCCGACTCCCGGACGCTCATCGCGACCCCCGCCGATTGCGCCTGTCCCGCAGCGACGCCCACGCCGCACGGCAGCCGGCCACCACCTCGGCCGGCAGGCCCAGACCGTCGATCAGCACGCGCCGGTCGACGACGTCGAGCGCCTTGTCGATCTCGTTGGCCTTCAGCAACAGGTCCACGTCGCAGGCCAGCCCGGCATCGGCGAGCGCCGGCGGCGGAATGGGCAGCTGCTCGGCCTCGCGGGGCTCGAGCTCCAAAACGCCCCCGCCATAGCTGCGGCCCAGGATCTCGGCGAACGCGAACGTCGCGCTGTTGTGGAACACCGCGGCCAGCGCGGCCGGATCGACGGGGACATCGGAGCCGGCGGTCAGGCGCACCCGGTGCACGGTATCGGTGCTCGTGGCCGCCGCGGCGTTGACGGTCAGCCGCGGCGCCCGGTGAATCTGGCGCAGCAGGAACAGGTCGGGCTGCCACGGCGACGGCGTGCGCCACCAGGGCTTGCGGATCGAGCACTTGTAGCCGCGGTGCACCCCGGCGGCCTCACCGGCGCGGATGTGGGCGCTCAGCGCGGCGTCGGCCGGCTCGGGCGGCGCGTTGAGCAGCCAGCTGCGGTGCCCGGCGGCGACATCGCTTGTCCGGCAATCGGTGTCGTAGATCAGCCCGGACAGCTGGGCGCTGCGCGAAACGAGCGGGACGCAGTGCGGCCGCAACCCCAGCTCCCCGGCCCGGGCGTCGGTGAACGTGAAGAAGGCGTTGCGCCCGGTCACGATGCCGACGTCCACCTCGGCGAAAGAGCCCAGCTTCGACAGGGCGCCGGAACCCTTGAGCTCGCGCAGCAGCCCGATCGCGGCGGGGTCCAGAAAGTACTTGGTCCACTTCTCGTTTTCGTGCAGCAGCGCGGGCGCCCATTCGGCGGCCAGGTCCGCGCGCGCCAGCGCCTCGGCGTCTCGCAGGTGCACGGTGCGGATGCGGGCGGGGCCGGGGCCCACCACGCCGCAGAACAGCACGACCTCCTGCAGGATGCCGTCGAACACCAGGCGCTCGAAGGTCAGCAGGGTGATCTCGCGGAATCGGCTCAGCAGGAACTCGCGCAACTGTGCGGCGTAGGTGACCTGGAGCAGCTCGGCCGGCAGCACCAGACCCACCCGTCCGCCGTCGCGCACCAGCACGGTGCTCGCCACCACGAACGGAACCCAGGCGTTGGTCAGCCGGGTGGGGCGCAGGCCCTCGCGCCGCATCACCTCCAGCGCCGGATCGCGCTGCGGCGCGGGCCAGTTGCCGAACCGGATGTAGGGCGGGTTGCCGGCGACGCCGTCCCAGCCGCCGGGTTCGGCGGTGGCAAGCCAGCCGAACAGGCTCGCGTTGTCGACGGGCGCGAACCGGCGCGACTTGGCCGCCTCGCCCGCGATCAGCTCCACACCGCGGACCTCGTCGCTCAGGCCGGCCAGCTCGCGCAGGATGGCGCCGTCACCGCAGGAGGGCTCGACGATCCTGGGCCCGGCCTCGCGGACCCAGCCGGCCAGGAAGCGGGCCACCGGCGCGGGGGTGTAGTAGCCGCCGCGGAGCTTGTCGGCCGTGGCCGCCGCCTTGCCTGCGAACGTCATGGGCTCAGTATCTTTCGAAAATCCGGCATCACTTGCGGATCAGCAGATCACCGGTGTCCGCCGGATCGCGCGGCCCGGCCGGTTCGGCGGCGTAGCCGATGGCGATGGCGCCCAACGGCTCCCAGTCGGCGGGCAGGTCGAGCTCGGCGCGCACCAGGTCGGCGGCGAAGATCGTCGAGCCGATCCAGCAGCTGCCCACCCCGCGCACCGCCAGCGCGACCAGCAGGGCCTGCACGGCCGCACCGACCGCCACGGTGAACATGGTGTGCTCGGCGTCGGTGCGCGCGGCGTCGGGGTAGGAGTGGGCGCCGTCGGGCACCAGGAACGGGATGACGACCTCGGGCGCGTCGTAGAGGATCTGGCCGCGCGCCACCCGGCGGTCGATCGAGTCGGCGGGCCGGCCGTCACCGGCGAGGTCGGCGCGCCACTTGTCCTTCATGCGGTCCAGCAGCCGGGTCCGGGTGGCCGGGGTCCGCAGCCAGACGAACCGCACCGGGCGGGTGTGGTGGGGCGCCGGCGCGGTCAGCGCCTCGGCGACGGCGGCCTCCAGCAGGTCGGCGGGCACCGGCTCGGCGCTGAACCGGCGCACCGACCGGCGCAGCAGCTGCGCCTCGCGCCGGCCCATGTCGAGGGCCTCGGCGGTGCCGAGCCAGAACAGGTCCTCGGTGCCCGGCCGCAACAGCCGCCGCGCCGTCGACCCGTCGTCGGTCACGGACAGCCCGCGCACCACCGCGACCGGCATCGCGGTCAGTTTGCCCTTGACCAGGTCGGCGGCCGCGGCGATCTCGTCGGCGATCGCCACCTCGGTGACCAGTAGCTCGTTGCCGTGCTGGTCGACGGCCCCCGAATAGCCGTGCAGCACAGCCAGACCCGCCGCGCCCACCGCCGCGTCGGTCTGGCCGTTGCGCCAGGCGCGCCCCATCGTGTCGGTGATGACGACGGCGACCTCGACCCCCAGCCGCTCGCGCAGCGCCGCGCGCAGCGCCGCGGCGCTGCCGTCGGGGTCGACCGGCAGCAGCGCCAGTTCGTCACGCCCGACGTTGGACCCGTCCACGCCCGCGGCGGCCTGCACCAGGCCGATCCGGTTCTCGGTGATCAGGGTCCGGCCCTTGCGGGCCAGCACCCGGACGGCCTCGTCGTCGACCAGCTTGCGCCGCAGTCGGTCGCGCTCCTCGGGATCGCGCGGCGCCGGCACCAGCCGGCCCTCGCACTTGGACACCACCTTGCTGGTGACCACCACGACGTCGCCGTCGCGCAGCCACGGCGCGGCGGCGGCCAGCGCCGCGCCCAGATCGTCGCCGGGCCGGAATTCGGGCAGCCCGGCCACGGGCAGGATTTCGATCGCGGCGGCCGCGCCGTGCTCGCCGGCGCGCGTCACGGGCTCACCCCCGCCAGGTCCAGTCCGGCGCGGACCATCTCGGCGGTCGCCTTGGGATCGGTCATCACCAGCGGCACCGAGCGCACCGCCACGCCGTCGATGTCGGCGCGATCGTCCTCGCTCACCAGCCAGCCGTCCAGGATGCCGGTGTCGCGCCGGGCGCCGTAGTGGCGGCCGACCGCCTCGGCGGTGGACTCGACCCCGATCACCGACAGGCAGGCATCGGCCATGCCGCGCAACGGCTTTCCACCGATGATCGGCGAGTAGCCGACGATCGGGGCGCGCGCCGCGCGCAACGCGCCGCGGAGGCCGGGCACCGCCAGGATGGCGCCGACGCTCACCACCGGGTTGGACGGCGCCAGCAGGATGACGTCGGCGTCCGCGATGGCCGCCGTGGCATCGGTTGTGGCGGTCGCCTTTTCGGCGCCGACGAACGCGAAGCTGTGGGTGGGCACC
>NZ_LZMG01000208.1:0-3560 GCF_001673615.1 Mycobacterium sp. 1245499.0 | reverse complement strand
CCTCGGCGACCAGGCCGGCGACGCCGAGTTCGACGAACAGCGCCGCCACCGGGCGTGACGAGCCGAGCCCGAAGTTCTTGCCGGCCAACACGATATCGCCGGGGGAGACGTCGTCGGTCCAGCCGGGCCGCACCTCGTAGAAGATGTGCTTGGCGGCCTCGGCCGGATCCATCTTCATGGCGAACGCCGGATACATGGCGTCGGTGTTCAGGTTGTCGCCGAACACCCATACCTTGCCGCTGAAGCGCAGTGTCATGCGGTCACACTCCTCGGGTCGCTGATGTAGCCGGTGACCGCGGATGCGGCGACGGTGGCCGGGGAGGCCATAAAGATTTCGGCCTCGTTGCTGCCCATGCGCCCGGTGAAGTTACGGGTGCTGGCCGTGATGCAGACCTCGCCGGGCCCCACCACACCCATGTGGTAGCCGAAGCAGGCGCCGCAGGTGGAGTTGGTGACGACGGCGCCGGCGTCGGCGAGGTCCTGAAGGTAGCCGCGACGCATGGCCTCGCGGTACACGGCCTGGGACGCGGGCGTGATCAGCAGCCGCACGCCCGGCGCAACGGTCTTGCCGCGCAACACCTGCGCGGCGATCTGCAGGTCCTCGAGTTGTCCGTTGGCGCAGGAACCGATGAAGGCCTGATCGATTTTCTGTCTGCCCAATCGTGATACCGGCGATCCGTTGCGGCTGACGGTGCCCGGCCGCGCCACGTACGGTTCCAGCGCCGCCAGGTCCACTCGCCGCACGTCCTGATAGGCGGCATCGGAATCCGGTGAGACGGCCTCGAATCCGGTGACGCCGCGTTCGGCGAGGAACGACGCCAACACATCGTCGGGCTCGAATGTGCTGAAATCGGCCGACACCTCGGCGCCCTGCGTCGCGATGGTCCGCCGGTCGTGCATCGGGATGCCGGCCAGGCCGGGCCCGCCGAATTCGAGGTTCTGATTGGGCGCATCGCCGTACTCGTTGGCGATGTGCAGGAAGATGTCCTTGCCGCTCACCACGTCCGGCTTGGCGCCGTCGAATTCGTAGCGGATCGTCGGCGCGACCTGGAACCACGTGGAGCCGGTGCACATGATCGAATAGATCTCGGCGGGACCCAGGCCACGGGCGGCGGTGTTGTACGCGCCGGCCGCACAGGTATGTGAGTCGGTGCAGGCCAACAGTTCTCCCGGGCGCGCCAAGCCGTTCTCGGCGATCACCTGATGGCAGATGCCGTGGCGGCCGACGTCGTAGAAGCGCTCGATGCCGAAGTCGGCGACGAAGCTGCGGGCGTGCTGACCGCCCTCGGCGTCCTTGATGGTCGGGGCGGGCACGGCGTGATCCATGATCACCGCGAGCTTGTCGGGATCGTGAATTCGGTTGGGCTGTATCCACATGGTGCCGAACTGCAGGTCGATCAGGACGGTCATGTCCACGTCGACCACGACGGTGTCACCCGGGGCCACCGAGTCCAACCCGGCCTTGCGGGCGAAGATCTTTTCGATGACGGTCATGCCCATGAGCGGTCCCCGATCTGTGCGTACTTGTCGTCGAGCGCCCGCCATTGCGCCATGCCCACCAGGTTGAAGAAGTCTTCCGGGGAGCTCGGCAGCTGGGCGGCGAGGTCGGTGCCGTTGAGTTCGCACAGGCTCTGCAGCATGGCGAACGTCGTCTGCATCAACAGATTGCTCGGATGGATGGCGATCGCGTAACCCAACTCCTGCAGGCGCGACGCCGACTGCAACGGTGTGAGGCCGCCGAGCACCAGGTTGATCAGCAGGGGGGCGTCCACTTCGGCTGCGATGCGCTCGATTTCGCCGACGTCCTGCGGCGCCTCGACGAAAATGATGTCGGCCCCGGCTTGTGCGTACCGGTTGGCGCGCTCGATCGCGGCGTCCAGCCCGAGTGGGCCGCGCGCGTCGGTGCGGGCCACCACCAGCAGGTTGTCGTCGGATCTGGCATCCAGTGCGGCCGCCAGCGTCCGTTCGAACACCGTCGCGTCGACGACCTGCTTGTCCGGCAGGTGCCCGCAGCGTTTGGGAAATACCTGGTCCTCCAACTGGATGGCGGCCACCCCGGCCGCGTCGTAGGAACGGACGGTGCGCACCACGTTCATGGGTCCGCCATAGCCGGTATCGGCGTCGGCGATCAGCGGCACGTCGCCCAGGGCGTCGGTGACCATCGCGACCCGATCGGCCATTTCCGTCGCGGTGACCAGGCCGATGTCGGGCAGTCCGAATCCCGACGCGGCCACACCGGCGCCGGTCAGATATGCCGCGACGTGTCCGGTCCGTCTGGTCAGGTGTGCCGATATTCCGTCGAAAACGCCCGGCGCGACGATCAATTCGCGCTTGTTCAACAATTCTTTGAGCCGAGAGCGGGCCGGTGTTGTCGCCATCCGAGTCCTTTCAGTCCAGTGCGCCCGCGACGGGGCCGGCGAGCACATCGATGAGGTCGTTGATGTCGGTCAGGTCGTCGAGCCCGGTCACCGCGCGCTCGATCGCCGCGGCGCGGCCGCGACTGGTGACCCGGTCGGCCAGGGCGTGGAACTTGGCCACCAGTTCGTCGTTGGTGACCGGATCGTCGGGCGCGCCGTGCGGCAGGGCGACGCGCGCACGGTGCACGGTTCCATCCCGGGTGGTCACCGCGAGGTCGGTGCGGAACTTCTCGGTGATGCCGGCGTCGGCCAGCGATTCGTCGAGGTGCACCGTGGTGGCCGCGATCAGTGACCAGATGTCGTCGGCATCAAGGCGCGCGGGGGTGAACTGTTCGGGCAGCACGTTGCCGTCGAGCAGCGCGGCCGCGGTGGCGTACCCGATGTTCATCTGGGCCCCGATCGGGGGGAGCGGGCGCTGCGGCTGCCACCACCCGTGCTTGTACACGGTCTCCCCGACGGTGATGTCGACCGACGAGATATCTTCCGGTGCAATCGAATTCCGCAATTCCCGGGCGGCGTCGATGGCGCCGTGCAGCCCACCCATCGCCGCATAGGATTTGACCATGATGACGGTGGTCTCCCAGCGCTGGCCGAGCTCGCCGGTCAGCGCCGCGGCATCCGGGTTGTGGCCCTCACCGAAAACGCTGAGGAAGCCGCCGTATTCGCGCTCGAACACCCGCTTGATTCCGGTGTAACCACCGGCCGCCAGACCCGCAGCGTAGAAGCCGTTGCGGGCGGCCAGGCCGTGGTGCATGCGTTTGCTCATCGCTTCGTATTGAGCGGCCATCAAACCCGCCGACTGGGTTGCGGCCAAACCCAGGGCGTCCTCCAGCTGCGCCGGTGGCAGGCCGCGCAATTTGCCGGACGCCATTGCCGCCGAATGGGTGCCGAAGACGGGTCCCGAATGCCATCCGCGGTCCAGCATTTGGGTGCCGTGCAGGGTGTAGCCGACGCGCGGACCCACCTCGAACCCGACGATGGCCGCCAGTGCCAGGTCGGCCCCGGTCGTCGGCACCGGGCGTGTCGACGCCGTCGACAGCAGCGCCGGGATGAGCAGCGAGCAGCTGTGCAGCGGGGCCAGCGGATGGAAATCGTCGAGTTCGAAACCCTGGATGAACGTGCCGTTGAGCACCGCGGCCGCGG
>NZ_LZMG01000207.1:0-646 GCF_001673615.1 Mycobacterium sp. 1245499.0 | reverse complement strand
GCGGGACAAGTCGGCCCCGAACGGTGAACCGTTCGGGGCCGATTGCTTTACTGGGCCGGTTACTTCTCCAGCGTGAATTGCCCCACATTGGTGACACCCTTGCGGAAGAAGTTTTCGCAGCCGGTCAGGTAGTGCATGTACTTGTCGTAGACTTCTTCGGACTGCAGGGCGACCGCCTGCTCGCGATTGGCCTCGAGTGCCTCGGCCCACAGGTCCAAGGTCCTGGCGTAGTGCAGCTGCAGCGACTGGACGCGGGTCAGGTCGAAGCCCGCGGTCACTCCGTACTCGCCGACGGTCTGCGGCGTCGGCAGCCAGCCGCCGGGGAAGATCTCGGCCAGGATGAACTGCGAGAACTGCACGATTTCGTGGGTCAGCTTCAGGCCCTTGGCCCGCGCGTCTTTGAACGACGGCCGAACGATGGTGTGCAGCAACATCACTCCGCCGGGCGGCAGCGCCTGGTAGGCCATTTTGAAGAAGCGGCCGTAGCGCTGCCGGCCGAAGTGCTCGAACGCGCCGATGGACACGATGCGGTCCACGGGCTCGTGGAACTTCTCCCAGCCCTCCAGCAGCACCCGCCGGCTGCGGGGGGTGTCCATCTGATCGAAGGACTGCTGCACGTGCTCGGCCTGGTTTTCCGACAGTGTGA
>NZ_LZMG01000206.1:0-17729 GCF_001673615.1 Mycobacterium sp. 1245499.0 | reverse complement strand
GCCCGGACCTCGACGGTGCTGCTCGACCTCACGGCACTGTCCAGCGTGCGGGCGCCGGCGACCTCGGTCGCGATCCAGCGCGCCGTCTCCGCGAGCGCGTCGGCGTTGCGGGCGGCCAAGATGACATGGGCGCCCGCGGCGGCCAGCGCCCGGGCCGCCGCGCGGCCCAGGCCCGACGACGCGCCGGTGATCACCGATGTCGTGCCGGACAGGTCGATCCCGTCGACGATGTGCAGCGCGGTCGGGCGTTCGGTCATGCGGACTAACTTATCGCCGCGAGTTCGCGGCCCCGGCGAGCGCTGCGCGCCATCAGCCGCGGCGCGACGATCCGGTGCAGGGGGCCGACGAACGCCCAGACCGCCCGGGCGGCGATGCGGCGGCGGTAGTGCAGCCGGGTGGTGAGCACCGCCCGCCGACCGTCCAGGCGGCGCAGCGTCAACTCCCCGCGCATCAGCGGCCCGCGGGTGGCCAACACCAGCTCGTCGGGGTCCGAGCGGACGATCGGCCAGCCGATGAGGTGGTCGGCGGAGCGGGCCGGACCCAGGCGCAGCCGCAGCACGTTGCGGTGGATCCACAACACCAGCTGTCCGCCCGCGCCGGGTTTGTCGCCGAGCCCGTCGCGGAACGCCTCTTCGGCGGTGCGCGCATCTCCGGCGGCGATGGGGACTTCGAAGACGTCCACATAATCGGCGGCGGCCTCGCCGGTGCGCGCCCGCTCGTCGAGCACCGCCGCCGCAACGCGTTTCAGGGTGTGCCGCACGACGACACGATGTCCGCCGGTGCCGATCACCAGCGCCCGGTACGCCTTGCCGTGCATACCGGGGAAGTCGGCCCACGTGGCCGCCCGCAGCCGGGTGCGTGTGGGGGCCTCGAGCGGGTCCAGCTCGAACACCCACCGGTAGACGGCGAACCAGTGGCGGCCCTTGAGCGCGAACCGTGCCGGCGGCCGGGCCTCGTCCAGGATGAAGCCGAAGGGCACGGTCGACGGGTCGTGCGGGTCGCGGCACATCACCCGCAGCAGCGCCGACCACGTGTCGTCGCGGTTGGCGTCGATGGTTATGGCATGCTCGTCAATATAGGGTAATCGTTCCATATAGAAGGAATGTACTAGATCATGGCGCCTCCGCGGAAGCATGAAACCGATGTGATTCTCGACGCCGCCCGGACGCTGGTGCTCGACGGCGGACCACGTGCGGCCAGCGTGGCGGCGATCGCGAAAGCCAGTGGCGCACCGGCGGGCACGTTGTATCACCGGTTCGGCAACCGCGACGGCATCCTGACGGCGGCGTGGCTGCGCGCGCTGCGACGCTTCCAGGAGCGTGCGCTGGCCGCTGACGGCGAGACCCCGACCGACACCGCCGTCGCGATGGCCGTGGCCGCGGTCGCTTTCGCGCGCTCCCTCCCCGAGGATGCCCGGCTGCTGTTGACGATCCGGCCCGGCGACCTGCTCGACGACGAGCCCGACGCGGCCTTCCGGCAGACACTCGCCGAAATGAACGCTCCGCTGACCCAACGCGTCGCGGCGCTGGCGCGCGAACTGTACGGGAATTCCAGGGCGCGCTCCGTCGATGCCGTCGCCCGTGCGGTCGCCGACCTGCCCTACGCCGTGGTGCGGCGCCACGCGCACGACGACCCGATGCCGTCCTGGCTCGAAAAGGACGTGGCGGCCTCGGCCCTGGCAGTGCTACAAAGCTTTGGCGAACGCCCGTAGCGCCTCGACCTGCGCGGGATCCAAAGAGGGACGGACGTTTTCGCGTGCCGTCGCGAGATCGGCGGCCGTCACGTCGGTTGCGTCGATGGATCGGCGCATCGCGGTCAGTGCGGCCTCCCGCAGCAGCGCCGCGCAGTCGGCGGCGCTGTAGCCGTCGAGTCCGGCCGCCACCTCGTCGAGATCGACGTCGGCGCTCAGCGGAATGGATTTGCCCGCGGTGCACAGGATTTCGCGGCGCGCCGCGGCGTCGGGCGGTTCGACGAAGACCAGCCGCTCCAGCCGTCCGGGGCGCAGCAGCGCGGGGTCGATGAGATCGGGCCGGTTGGTGGCGCCCAGCACCACCACGTCGCGCAGCGGATCGACGCCGTCGAGCTCGGTCAACAGCGCGGCCACCACGCGATCGGTGACGCCGGAGTCGAAGCTCTGCCCGCGTCGCGGCGCCAGCGCGTCCACCTCGTCGAGGAAGACCAGCGACGGCGCCGAATCCCGGGCGCGCCGAAACAATTCGCGCACCGCCTTTTCCGAACTGCCCACCCACTTGTCCATCAGCTCGGAGCCCTTCACGGCGTGCACGGACAGCTGCCCGGTGCTGGCCAGCGCGCGCACGATGAAGGTCTTGCCGCAGCCCGGCGGCCCGTACAGCAGCACCCCGCGCGGCGGTTGCACGCCCAACCGGGCGAAGGTGTCGGGATGCTGCAACGGCCACAACACGGCCTCGGTCAGGGCCTGCCTGGCCTCGGCCATGTCGCCGACGTCGTCGAGGGTGATGTTGCCGACACTGACCTCCTCGCTGGCCGAACGGGACAGCGGGCGGATCACGGTCAGCGCCCCGGCTAGATCCTCCTGTTTCAGCTCCGGCGGCCGGCCGTCGGAGCTGGCCCGCGACGCCGCCCGCAGCGCCGCCTCGCGCACCAGCGCGGCCAGGTCGGCGACGACGAAACCCGGTGTGCGAGAAGCTATCTCGTCGAGATCAAGGTCACCGGTGGGCACGTTGCGCAGCAGCGACTCCAGCAGCGCCTTGCGGGTGCCGGCGTCGGGAAGGGGCAGGCCCAGCTCGCGGTCGCACAGGTCGGGGGCCCGCAGCCGGGCGTCGAGCTGGTCGGGCCGCGCGGAGGTGGCGATCAGGGCGACGCCCTCGCTGGCCACCGCGGTGCGCAGCTCGCCGAGGATCAGCGAGGCCACCGGCTCGGCGGTGGCCGGCAGCAGGGCGTCGACGTCGGTGATCAGCAGCACCCCACCGCCGTCGCGGACCGTCTGCACCGCCGACGCCACGGCCTTGAGCCGGTCCTCGGCGGCCAGCGCGCCGACCTCCGGGCCGTCGAGCGTGACCAGCCTGCGGTCGCCGGACACCGCGCGCACCAGGGTCACCTTGCCCACACCGGCCGGGCCCGACACCAGCACCCCGAGGTTGGCGCCCGCACCCAGCGTCTTGAGCAGATGCGGTTCGTCGAGCGCGAGCTTGAGCCACTCGACCAGCTTGGCGGCCTGGGGCTGGGTGCCCTTGAGTTCCTCGACGACCATCTCCGGCCTGGCGACCTCGACCGATATCCGCGACGAGGTTCTGGCACCGGACGGAACGCCGGTGCCCCAGGTGACGAGCGTGTTGGGCTGCACGCTCACCGGCCCGTCGGGGTCGACGCCGGTGACGGTCAGCAGCTCCGAGGTCCAGCTGATACCGACCGCGGTGGCCAGCGCGCGGGTGGCCTCGGACGTCGAGGTGCCCGGGCCCAGGTCGCGGGGCAGCAGCGAGACGGCGTCGCCCACGGTAATCACCTTGCCCAGCAAGGCTCGTCGCAGCGTGACCGGCGTGATCGACTGGGTGGCCAGCGTCGAGCCGGCCAGCGTCACCGACCGCGCGCCGTAGACGGTGACCGCGCCGACGACCACCGGGGTGCCCTCGCGCAGACCCGCGTTGGACAGCGTCACGTCGTCGAGCAGCACGGTGCTGACCGGGGTGTCCGGGCCGGCCAGGCCGGCCACCGCCGCCGTGGTCCGTGACCCGATCAGCGATACCGCGTCCCATTCCCGAATGCCCAGCGCGGCAATGGCATTCGGATGCAAGCGGATGACACCGCGGCGAGAGTCCACCGCGGAGGTGTTCAGCCGGGCGGTCAGGGTGAGCTGACGGGCCGGGCCCGAGTCGTCGCCGGAGCGACTCACGGCAGGCGCCTGCCCGGCTTGCGCAGGCCCAGCCGCGCCACCGACCGGCGGTTGGGCTGTGCCCGGCGGATCGCCCGCCGCGCCGCGCGGCGCTGCTTGGGTTCGTCGTCCCACGCCTCCGGGTGCGCGGCCAGCCAGCGCGAGTTGCGGATGGCGAACGGCACGTGGCACAGATAGGCGACGATGAGCACCCAAATCAACACGTAGGGCGCCAGCACGGCCGCCGCCGCGCAGATCGCCAGGACCGCCAGCAGGGGCGCCGCCCAGCTCGGCGGCACGGCGACCGCGTGCATCTTGCGCATCGGGATCTTGCTGACCATCAGGATCGACGTCCCGGTGATCCAGATGCACAGAAACAGCGGCGACGTCCACCAACCGTCGCCGAACTGCAGCTTGAGTCCGATCAGGCCGATCATCGAGATCGCGCCCGCCGGCGCGGGCATGCCGACGAAGAACTCGTGCGCGTAGGCCGGCTGACTGCCGTCGTCCTGCAAAGCGTTGAAACGTGCCAGCCGCAGCACCACACACACCGCGTAGAGCAGGATCACCACCCAGCCGGCCGGTGACTTGGTCAGCAGCGTCACGTAGAGGACGATCGCCGGGGTCACGCCGAAGTTCACCGCGTCGGCCAGCGAGTCGATCTGCTCGCCCATCCGCGACTGGGCGTCCAGGATGCGGGCCACCCGCCCGTCGAGCCCGTCCAGGATCGCGGCCGCGGCGATCAGGGCCATCGCGGCCTTGGGCTGGTGTTCGAGGGCGAACCGGATCGAGGTCAACCCCGCACAGACCGAGAGCACCGTCATCGCGCTCGGCAGGATCTGCAGGTTGACCGCCGGCCGCCCGCGCGGCTTGCTGATCATGGCAGCTCGGCCAGCACGGTCTCGCCGGCGATCGCGCGCTGACCGACCTTGACCAGCGGTTCGGAGCCCGCCGGCAGGTAGGTGTCCAGCCTGGACCCGAACCGGATCAGGCCGTAGGTATCACCGATCGACAGCTTGTCCCCGACGTGCGCGTCGCAGATGATGCGCCGGGCCAGCAGCCCGGCGACCTGCACCGCGACGACGTCCGCGCCGCTGGGTGTGCGGATGTGCAGGCTGGTGCGTTCGTTCTCGGTGCTCGCCGCGGCCAGGTCGGCCGAGCCGAACCGGCCAGGCCGGTGCTGCACGGCGATCACCTCGCCGCTGACCGGCGCGCGCTGCACGTGGGCGTCCAGCAGCGACAGGAAGATGCTGACCCGCGGCAGCGGCGCGTCGCCCATGCTCAATTCGGCGGGCGGGGTGGCGAAGTCGATCACGCAGATCTCGCCGTCGGCGGGCGCGACGATCGCGCCGGGCCGGGCCGGCGGCACCCGAGGGGGGTGACGGAAGAAGCCGGCGCAGGCGCCGGCGGCCAGCAGGCCCGCCCGTCGCACCCATCGGTGCCTGCGGCCGACCAGGGCCAGCGCCAGCCCGGCGCCGATGAACGGTCGGCCGGCCGGATGCACCGGCGGGACGGCGGAACGCACCAGTTCCAGTGCGTGTTGCGGGCTGAAGCCCGGGTCTTGAGCGGAGGGGCCGACAGTGCGGGGGCGGCGTGCCACGCGGCCATCTTACGGAGCCCGCGACTGATTCGTGGACGCCCGCAGGGGGAACGCCCACGTTCGACATGCAATCGCACAGCGCCGATCGAACGGCACTACGAGTGCGCCGCGCGAAAGTGGCGGTCACCGCCGTCTTCCTCGCGCACGGGCTGGTGTTCTCGTCCTGGGCCGCCCACATTCCGCACGTCAAGGCGGGGCTCGGCCTGTCCGACGCGGCGCTCGGAACGGCGCTGTTCGGCGCGCCGCTGGGCTCGGTGGTGGCCACGGCGGTCAGCCACTGGGCGCTGCCCCGCTGGGGGAGCCACCGGCTGATCCCGGTCACCGTGGCCGGCTACGCCGCGGCCGGCACGACCGTGGGCCTGGCCCGGTCCGCGGCCGCGCTGTTCGCGGCGCTGGCCTTGTGGGGGCTGTTCCAGGGGGCGCTGGACGTCGCGATGAACACCCAGGCCGGCACGGTCGAGCGGCTCGCCGGGACCCCGATCATGGCGCGCTTCCATGGCATGTGGAGCCTCGGGGCGCTGGCGGGGGCGGTGATCGGCGCGGTCTGCGTCAGCGCGGGCGTCGGCCTGACCGTCCAGTTGACGGCGCTCGGGCTGGCGGTCCTGATCGTGGTGGAAACCCTGACCCGTCGCCTGATCCCCGACGCGGCCGAGACGGCGGCGCCGACGGGCCACGCGGAAGGCGACCGGGCCTGGATGACGCCGACCGTGGCGATCCTGGCGGCCGTGGCGTTCGCCTCGTTCCTGTGCGAAGGCGCCGCCACCGACTGGTCGGCCAACTATTTGCGCAACGTCGTCGGCGCCGGCCCGAGCGTCGCCGCGGTGAGCTACGCCGGCTACACGTGTGCGATGGTCGTCACCCGGTTCGGCGCACCGCGGCTGCACGCGCGGGTGCCCAGTCGCCGGCTGCTGCCGGGGCTGGCGCTGATGGCCGTCGTGGGCATGAGCGTGACGCTGGCGACCGCCAACGCCTGGATCGGCGTGCTCGGTTTCGCGGCGCTGGGCGCCGGCGTTGCGCTGCTGGTGCCGACCGCGTTCAGCGCGGCCTACGGCGCCAGCAGCGCCGGATCGGCGATCGCCATCGTGGCCGCCACCGGCTGGCTGGGATATCTGCTCGGGCCGCCGCTGATCGGGCACCTATCCGGCCGGGTGGGGCTGTCGGCGGCGTTGGTCACCATTCCGGTGATGATGGCGATCGTCGGCATCGCCATCCGCTGCACCCCGGCTTTCGACAAGGCCGACGAGTTCCATCGGGACGTGGCCACGCCCGCCGGCTAAGCCTGATTGCCCGCCTCCTCCCCCCACTGCGCGGGCCGCATCGTCGCCGAGCTAGGCCTGATTGCCCGCCTCCTCCTCACCCCACTGCGCGGGCTGCATCGTCGCCGAGCTAGCGCAGATCCCAGACCTGCAGCTGGGTCCCCTCGGGCACCTCGACCACGTCCTCGGGGATGTCCAGCAGCCCGTTCGCCGACGCCAGCCACCGCAGGTGATGCGAGGCGGGCGGACCGTAGCTGGTGACCGTGTTGGCGTCGTCGCCCAGCACCGCGCGGCGGAATTGGCGCTTGCCGCGCGGCGAAGTCAGCGACTCCGCGAGCACCGCGGTGCGAAGCGGACGGTCCGGATCCGGCAGGCCCATGGCCCTGCGCAGCGCCGGACGGATGAACACCTCGAAGGACACCAGCGCGCTGACCGGGTTGCCGGGCAGCGTGACGATCGTCGCGCCGGCCACCCGTCCCACGCCTTGCGGCATGCCCGGCTGCATGGCGACCTTGACGAATTCCACGCCCTGGTCGCCCTCCCGCCCGAAGGCGTCCTTGACCACCTCGTAGGCGCCGGCGCTGACGCCGCCGCTGGTGATGATCAGGTCGGCGTCACCGGCGTATCGGTCGATGATCGAACTGAACTGGGCCACTTCGTCTTCCGCGGTCGCCACGCCGACCAGCTCGGCGCCTGCATCCCGAACGGCGCCGGCCAGCATGATCGAGTTGGACTCGTAGATCTGCCCGGGCCGCAGCGCGGTGCCCGGCGTCACCAGCTCCGAACCGGTCGAGATCACCAGCACCCGCTGGCGCGGAATCACCCGCAACTCGGCGATGCCCAGCGCCGCCGCCAAGCCGAGCACCGCCGGCGTCACGACCTGACCCTGGCGCAAGACGGTGGTGCCGGGCGCGACGTCCTCGCCCGCGCGCCGGATGTGCCTGCCCGCCTCCCGTGGCGCGCGGATCGACACGACGTCCACGCCGCCGTCCGTGTCCTCCACCGGCACGACTGCCGTCGCCCCGGCCGGCAGCGGCGCGCCCGTCATGATCCGGTGGGCCGTACCGGGCTGCAGCGTCAGTTCGTCGGTGCGCCCGGCCGGAATGTCCTCGGCGACGGGCAGCACCACCGGGTGTTCGGGCGTGGCGGTCGACGTGTCCTCGGCACGCACCGCGTAACCGTCCATCGCCGAGTTGTCGAAGACTGGCAACGCCAGCTGCGCCACCACGTCCTCGGCCAGCACCAGGCCCTGGGCCTCGGCGAGCGGGACCGCGACCGGCGGCCGGGCACGAATCAACTCGCTGACAACCCGCTGATGTTCGGCGACTGAGCGCATCGGAGCCATTATCTCCCGGGTCAGACGGGGAAGCGGACGCCGGTGAGTTCTTCGGAGACGGCCCACAGCCGGCGCTGCAGCTCCTCGTCGTGGGACTGGGCGCTGGACTCGACCAGCTTCGGGCGGCCCCGCTGTTCGAGGAATCCCGATGGGCCGAAGTACTGCCCGCCCTGAACGGCCGGATCGGTGGCGGCTCGCAGCGTCGGCAACGCGCCCATGGCCGGGCTCTGGAACAGCAGCGGCCCCAGCACGGCCTTCACCGGCCGGAAGACGCCCGGCAGGTTGCGGGCCAGCTCGGTGTTGGAGCCGCCGGGATGCGCGGCGACGGCGATGGTCTTTGCGTCGGGGTTGGCCGCCAGCCGTCGCTGCAGCTCGTAGGTGAACAGCAGGTTGGCCAGCTTGGACTGCCCGTAGGCGGCGATCCGGTCGTAGCGGTGTTCCCACTGCAGGTCGTCGAAATGGATCGCGGCCCGCAGCCGGTGCCCGAGGCTGCTGACCGTCACCACCCGCGAATCCCGCACCCCCAGCAGGTTTTCCAGCAGCAGCCCGGTCAACGCGAAGTGGCCCAGGTGGTTGGTGCCGAACTGCAATTCGAAACCGTCCTGGGTGACCTGCTTGGGCGTCCACATCACGCCCGCGTTGTTGATCAGCAGGTCGATGCGGGGGTACGCCGCACGCAGCGCGTCGGCGGCCGACCGGATCGCGTCCAGCGAGGTCAGGTCCAGCTGTTGCAGCGTGACATCTACTTTCCCGCGCCCTTGGCCGCCTGCGGCGACGATGCGCGACAGCGCCGCGTTGCCCTTCTCGAGATTGCGCACCGCCAGCACGACGTGGGCGCCGCGATAGGCCAGCACGGCGGCCGTCTCATACCCGATGCCGGTGTTGGCGCCGGTGACGACGACGACGCGGCCGCTTTGATCCGGGACATCGCCCTCCGACCAGTTGCGGTTCTCTTTGTCGTTGGAAGCCATGGCCCAAAACATACTCATCGACGATCGAGGGCGTCGTGTCGGGCGACGGGCATTCGACGGTTCCGGCCGTGGGCCTGCGATGAAAAACCGTTATCCCGACAGCGATTTCCGCCGGATTCGCCACCCGCGCGGGTTTGTCAGCCCGTCGGGGTCGATCCCATCTGGCGGCGCAGCCAGGCGATGATCTTCGGCACCACCTCGGGCGCTTTGCTCATCGCGACGTGGCCGGTGCCCTCGACCAGGTGCACCTCGGTGTCGCGGCGGCCCCGGAAGTCTAAAGTGTCGGATTGCGGGACGAAATAGTCGTCGGCGCCGTTGATCACCAACATCGCCGAATTAGTTTGCTGGGCAAGCAGATCCGCGCGATTCAGGCGTTCCATTCCGGCGCTGAGCTGATCGAGGGTCCGGGAGTGGTCCCACTGCATCGCGTTGCCCAGGATGTCGTGCATGCCGTAGGGCAGTTTCGCGAGATTGTCGGGACCGAAGGCGGCGACCACGGGACCGCCGAGATCGATTGCGGCATCGACGATTCCGGACAGTCCCGACATCGCGGCGAAGTTGCCGCCGAACGATGCGCCGAAGTGCGCGACCCGGCCGTCGCCCAGCGTCCGGGCGTGGCGGGCGAGCCCGCGGATCACCTCGTCGGCGTGTTGGTCGAGCGGGATCGCGGTTTCGCCCGTGCCGGGATGGTCGAAGGCCATGGTGGTCACGCCCGCGCCCTGGGTGAATGCGACCCACCACGGGTGGATGTCCATCTTCCAGGTGTCCACGCCGCCGCTGGCGATCAGCACCGGACGGGCGGCGTAGTCACCGTCGGCCGAATACAGGTGCACCGGCACCTCGACGGACCCGTCGCGGTAGGCGACGGTGAGGAAGCGCCGTTCGAAGTGCACCGGGAAATCGCCGGCCGCCAACTGGAACTGCTCGAGCTGGTGCTGCATCGCTTTGGCCCGCGCCGCGTCGGTGAGGCAGGGAAACTTTGCGCACCCGTAGACCAGCGACGCCATCCGATGTTCGGTTCGCTCGGCGTATTCGCTTGCCAGCAAAGACCATTCATAGACCCAGCCGCCGGGCGCATCGGCCCACATGTCGTCGACGGCCGCGCGGACCCGCTCGATGTCCTCGCGCGGGATCCCGAACTTCGCGAACTGCTCGGTGCGGTCGTCGAACATGGCCGACGCGTCGATGTCGTAGGTGTACATGATGGCCAGCCCCTCATTTTCACGGCCCGTTGAGACTAGTCTCACGCTACGGTGAAACTAGTCTCAACGCAAGAGGAAATTCACGCTACGATGAAACTCATGCCGAAGAGGTCGACCACGCCCGGCCCGCGCGATGAGCGCGGCGTGCTGGCCGCGCGGATCGTGGCCGCGGCCCGCGTCGAATTCGCCGAACACGGCTGGGCGGGCACCACCATCCGCGCGATCGCCCGGGCCGCCGACGTCGATCCCGCGCTGGTCTACCACTACTTCGGGTCCAAGGAGAAGCTGCTCGACGCGGCGACGAACCCGCCGCAGAAGTGGCTCGACGACGTCGCCAAGGTCTGGGTTACGCCGGTCGAACAACTCGGCGCCGCCGTGCTGGAGCTGATGCTGGCCAGCTGGGACGACGAGGAGATCGGGCCGACGTTGCACGCCATCCTGCAGACCGCGGCGCACGAACCGACCACCCGCGAAAAGCTACGACGCGTCGTCGCCGGCAGCCTGATGGGCGTCGCACATCTCGGGGTCGACGAAGACGAGCGCCTTGTCCGCAGCGGCCTGATCGCGTCGCAGACGATCGGCCTGGCCCTGATGCGCTACGTCTGGAAGATCGAGCCCCTCGCGTCGATGACGAACGAGGAAATGCTCGCGGCGATCACGCCCAACCTGCAGCGCTACGTCGACGGCGACCTGACGGGCGCGACGTAGCGCCGGCCCGGCGTGCGCGGTACGCGGGGCCGCCGTGTCATCGCGGGCGGTGCGAGCGACAGGCGTGCCCGGGCGCGATCGCGCAACCCTCGCCCGCCCCGTTGATAGCCGCTGACCCGGGTGCCGCGTTCGCGTACGGCGACCGGCGCTGGTGGGCGCGGCCGAAAGTCCGGTGTGCTCCGGGGTTTTGGGCGTTTGACGCGCAGGCTGATCATCACCGGGGCGCTCATCGACCAATCGATCCGTTGCCGCATCCAGGCCGCGGCCCGTTTCGACGGCTTCCTCGTTCGCACGGCCACACCCTACGCCCATCGGTCCCGTGGCCGGCGGCGCCATCAGAAACGTTACGGCGGAACAAATTTCGCGTTAATGCAAGGGTTTACTGCACCCAGAAATTATCGTGCCGGATGAACCATTCGCGGCGCTCGTCGTCGGTCATATCCGCCAGGGCCGCAAAGCCTTCGAAGTACGCCTCGCGCGGCGCGCCGGGCGCGAACAGCATTAGAATCGATGCCGGTTCGTTCGCCTCGTTGCGAAAACCGTGGACGCCCCCGGGTGGCACGTAGAGGAAGTCACCCTGGTGACCGTCCGTCCACTCGGTGCCGTCGTAGAGCTTCATCGTCCCGGACAGGACGAAGAACGCCTCGGACATGGCGCGGTGAAAATGTGCCGGTGGACCGCCGCCGGCCGGCGCGATGTCGACCCGGTAGAGGCCGTAATCGCCGGCGGTGTCCTGCTGGTTGGCCAGGTAGTGGTACTTGACGCCGGAGGTTTCGTAATCGGGTGGCTGATCGGCCCGCTTGAGCCAGGCGCTGATCTCCGGTTCGTCCTTGGTGTAGCGGGCTGGCGGGTAGGGCGGCACAACGAGGGACATGGTTCCAGTGTGCGCATAGCATCGCCGGTGTGAAGGGATCGAGCGCCGAAGATGTTCGCGTGCAACGGCTGCTGGACGCCGAAGACAAGGCCGGCCAACTGTTCGACGAGATCGAGCGGCGGGCCATGATCCGGCCCGGGCTGGCCGAAAAGGAACTCTCCGACCAGATCCACGACCTCGCCGGGGAGATGTTCGGGGTGACCCGGCACTGGCACCGGCGGATCGTGCGCGCCGGGGAGAACACGTTGCAGCCGTTCCAGGAACGCCCGCCGGACCGGATGATCGCCGACGACGACATCGTCTTTTTGGACCTGGGGCCGATCTTCGAGGAGTGGGAGGCCGATTTCGGGCGGACGTTCGTGCTCGGTGACGACCCGCACAAGATCGCCCTTCGCGACGCCCTGCCACGGGTGTGGCAGGCCGGCCGCGACCACTTCGCGAGCAACTCCGGGATCACCGGCGCCGAGCTGTTCGACTACGTCGTCGGCGTGGCCCGCGCCGAGGGCTTCGAGTGGGGCAGCCATATCGCGGGCCATCTGATCGGCGAATTTCCGCACAAGAAGATCGCCGGCCGGGGCGTCCAGTGGTACGTCATGCCCGGGTCGAACAAGCCGATGCGCCGCACCGATCCGCGCGGGCGCATCTGTCACTGGATCCTCGAGATCCACCTCGTCGATCGCCCGCGCGGTTTCGGCGGCTTTTACGAGCAGCTGCTCGATCTGGGCTAAACGGCGTACTTCACCCCGGTCAGTTCCTCCGACACCGTCCACAACCGGCGCTGCCGTTCGGCATCGTGCGACTTGACGCTGGATGTCACCACCTTCGGGCTGCCCTGCATCTCGCCGATGCCGTCCGGTCCGAAGTACTGGCCACCGAGCACGCCCGGGTCGGTGCCGGCGCGCAACTGCGGCAGCGCGCCCGCGGCCGCGTCCTGCGAGATCAGGCCGAACACCGGAGTCACGACCCGCTCGACGAGCGGCGGAAGGTTGCGCGTCAGTTCGGTGCGCGAGCCGCCGGGGTGAGCGGCGACGGCGATCGTCGTCCCGTGCGGAGCCAGCCGCCGCTGCAGCTCGTAGGTGAACAGCAGATTGGCCAGCTTGGCCTGTCCATAGGCGGCGACCCTGTTATAGCTGCGCTCCCACTGCAGGTCGTCGAAGTGGATGTCGGCCAGGATGCGGTGGCCGAGGCTGCTCACCGTCACGACCCGCGAGCCGGCCACCGGCAGCAGCCGGTCCAACAGCAGGCCGGTAAGGGCGAAGTGGCCCAGGTGGTTGGTGCCGAACTGCAACTCGAAGCCGTCCTTGGTGGTCGACTTCGGCGTCCACATCACGCCCGCGTTGTTGATCAGCAGGTCGATGCGGTCGTGCGCGGTGCGCAACTGCTCGGCGGCGGACCGCACGGACTGAAGCGACGTCAGGTCCAGCTCCTGAAGCGCGACGTCGGCGTGGGGGCTGTGGGCGGTGATGCGGGCGGCCGCGTCCTTGCCCTTGTCCAGGTTGCGCACCGCCAGCACCACGTGGGCGCCGCGGTCGGCCAGCGCCAGGGCGGTCTCGTAGCCCAATCCGGTATTGGCCCCGGTGATGACGGCGACCCGTCCGGTCTGGTCGGGAATGTCCTTGGTGGTCCACTTGGCCATGAGAGACTCCTTGAACTTGTAGAGTAAACGGGGCGGGCGCTCCGGTTGAGTCCGACTATACGGAACGCACGCCCCGGTTTGTCAATCGATGGATGGTGAACAGATGGCACGGCCCGAACGCCGGTTGCGTGCCGATGCGGCGCGCAACCGCGCGCGCGTGCTCGAAGTCGCCTACGACACCTTCGCGGCCGAGGGCCTTTCGGTACCCATCGACGAGATCGCGCGCCGCGCCGGCGTCGGGGCCGGCACCGTCTACCGGCACTTCCCGACCAAGGAGGCGCTGTTCCAGGCCGTCATCGAGGACCGGATGCAGCGGCTGGTCGACGACGGGCGGGCCCTGCTGGACACCCTCGGACCCGGCGAGGCGCTATTCGCCCTGCTGCGTTCGATGGTGCTGCACTGGGGCGCGGCGGATCGCGGCCTGGTCGACGCGCTGGCCGGATTCGGGATCGACATCGCCAGCGCGGCGCCCGACGCCGAGGACGCGTTCCTGGCCATGCTCGACGAACTGCTGCGGGCCGCGCAGCGGGCGGGCACCGCGCGCCAGGACATCGGGGTGCGCGAAGTCAAGGCGATCATGGTCGGGTGTCAGGCCGCGGAGGCCTACAACCCGGACTTGGCCGAGCGGGTGACCGACGTCGTCGTCGACGGTTTACGCGCTGGGCGATCGGGCTGACCTCTTCTTGCACTCGACATAGGCGAGTGCTAAGAATGACGTTGGCACTCGCGACCAGCGAGTGCTAGGTCGGGACGGTGAGGCCAGGGCCGCGGCAAGCGGAAGACACCTAGCCGTCCGTCGCGGGCACTGCACCCGGCCACAGCGTTGATGGGGCGACCCGACAAGCGGTCGCCCTGAGTGTCACCCCATAGTTTCGGAGGAATCACTTCGCAATGGCCAAGACAATTGCGTACGACGAGGAGGCCCGTCGCGGCCTCGAGCGGGGGCTGAACGCCCTCGCCGACGCGGTAAAGGTGACGTTGGGTCCCAAGGGCCGCAACGTCGTCCTGGAAAAGAAGTGGGGCGCCCCCACGATCACCAACGATGGGGTTTCCATCGCCAAGGAGATCGAGCTGGAGGACCCCTACGAGAAGATCGGCGCCGAGCTGGTCAAGGAAGTCGCCAAGAAGACCGACGACGTCGCCGGTGACGGCACGACGACGGCCACGGTGCTGGCCCAGGCGTTGGTCCGCGAGGGCCTGCGCAACGTTGCGGCCGGTGCCAACCCGCTGGGTCTGAAGCGCGGCATCGAGAAGGCCGTCGAGAAGGTCACCGAGACCCTGCTCAAGTCGGCCAAAGAGGTCGAGACCAAGGACCAGATCGCTGCTACCGCGGCCATCTCCGCGGGCGACCAGTCGATCGGCGACCTGATCGCCGAGGCGATGGACAAGGTCGGCAACGAGGGCGTCATCACCGTCGAGGAGTCCAACACCTTCGGCCTGCAGCTCGAGCTCACCGAGGGCATGCGGTTCGACAAGGGCTACATCTCGGGCTACTTCGTCACCGACGCGGAGCGTCAGGAAGCCGTCCTCGAGGACCCCTTCATCCTGCTGGTCAGCTCCAAGGTTTCGACCGTCAAGGACCTGCTGCCCCTGCTGGAGAAGGTCATCCAGGCCGGCAAGCCGCTGCTGATCATCGCCGAGGACGTCGAGGGCGAGGCGCTGAGCACCCTGGTCGTCAACAAGATCCGCGGCACCTTCAAGTCGGTGGCCGTCAAGGCTCCCGGCTTCGGAGACCGCCGCAAGGCGATGCTGCAGGACATGGCCATCCTCACCGGTGGTCAGGTCATCAGCGAAGAGGTCGGCCTGTCGCTGGAGAGCGCCGACGTCGCCCTGCTGGGTAAGGCCCGCAAGGTCGTCGTCACCAAGGACGAGACCACCATCGTCGAGGGCGCCGGTGACTCCGACGCCATCGCCGGCCGGGTGGCCCAGATCCGCAGCGAGATCGAGAACAGCGACTCGGACTACGACCGCGAGAAGCTGCAGGAGCGCCTGGCCAAGCTGGCCGGCGGTGTTGCGGTGATCAAGGCCGGAGCCGCGACCGAGGTCGAGCTCAAGGAGCGCAAGCACCGCATCGAGGACGCCGTCCGCAACGCCAAGGCCGCCGTCGAGGAGGGCATCGTCGCCGGTGGTGGCGTGGCCCTGCTGCACGCGACCCCGTCGCTGGACGAGCTGAAGCTCACCGGTGACGAGGCGACCGGCGCCAACATCGTCCGTGTGGCGCTCGAGGCTCCGCTGAAGCAGATCGCCTTCAACGGTGGTTTGGAGCCCGGCGTCGTGGCCGAGAAGGTCCGCAACTCGCCCGCCGGTACCGGCCTGAACGCCGCGACCGGTGAGTACGAGGACCTGCTCAAGGCCGGCGTTGCCGACCCGGTGAAGGTGACCCGTTCGGCGCTGCAGAACGCGGCGTCCATCGCGGGCCTGTTCCTCACCACCGAGGCCGTCGTCGCTGACAAGCCGGAGAAGGCGGCCGCACCCGCGGGCGACCCGACCGGTGGCATGGGCGGCATGGACTTCTAAGTCCGACGACTCAAGCACGGGAAAGCCCGGCCCCCACAAGGGGCCGGGCTTTTTCGTGTCTACGGGACGTCTCGACGCCCGGGCGTCGCTCCGCGAGTGTGAAGTTAGCCGCACATTCGACGCCGAGCGTGCGGCCAGCTTCACGTTCGGCGCCCGTAGTGTGAACGTGTGGCCCTTCCGACTCCCTCCCCCGAAAGCACCGCCGTCGTCACCGGCGCGTCGTCGGGCATCGGCGCCGACATCGCCCGCGAACTGGCCGCCCGCGGCCACGGCGTGACACTGGTCGCCCGCCGGGAGGACCGGCTGCGCGAGCTGGCCGACGAACTCGCCGGCCGGGTACGCGTCGAGGTGATCGCCTGCGACGTCGCCGATTCCGCCGCGCGCGCCGGCCTTCTCGACGAGGTCGGCCGCCGCGGCCTGACCGTCGACATCCTGGTCAACAACGCCGGCATCGGGACCATGGGTTCGGTGACCAAGACGCCCGTCGACGCCGAGATCGCCCAGGTGCGGGTCAACGTCGAGGCCGTCATCGACCTGAGCACCCGCGCGGTCCAGCAGATGGTGCCGCGCGGCCGTGGCGCGATCCTCAACATCGGATCCACCGCGGGCTACCAACCGTTTCCGGGGCAGATCGGGTACGCGGCCACCAAGGCGTTCGTCAACAACTACACCCAGGGGCTGCGCGGTGAACTCGCCGGCACCGGCGTCACCGTCGCGCTGCTGTGCCCGGGGCCGGTGCACACCGAGTTCGTGAAGAGCGCCGGCATGGACGAGCGGGAATTCGCCGATGCGTTCCCGAAGTTCATGTGGAAGCCGTCGCGTGAGGTGGCGCGCGCCGGAGTCGACACGCTCGACCACGACCGCGGAACGGTGATCCCGGGCTTGCCGAGCCAGATCAGCACCCGCCTGTTTCAGTTCATGCCGCGGCGGGTGTTGTTGCCGCTGTTGCGGAATCAGCATCCCAGCCTGCGTAGGGACGGCTCAGCGGGCTAGCGGCGATCGCGAGCGCGGCCGTGGCGATCGCAAGCGCGGCGAAGCCGGGCGCCGCGGGTCGCCGCCTCAGGTCCGAGCCGGGCGCCGCGGGTCGCCGCCATCGACCTAACTACAGTCTCATCCGTGAGCCGCGTCGCACCGCTCGCTCCGCCGTGGAGCGAAGAAGATGCCACTGGCATCAACAGCTGGGGTCACCCCGACCGCACGTACGAGCCGCTGCTTTTGGTGCGCTGCCTGCAGCGCCATCCGACGCTGGCCGCCCGGCTGCGCAAGCTCGGCGAATCCCTTTATGTCGCAGCGCTTTTGCCTGGTCGCACGCGGACCATCGCCATTCTGCGGACCTGCGCGCTGGTCGGCTGCGCATACGAGTGGGGCGGGCAGGCGGCGTTCTGGGGCCCGATCGCCGGTGTCAGCGACGACGAGTGCGATGCGCTGGTCACCGGCGGCCCGGACGACCCGCGGTGGAGCGTTGCGGAGCGCACGCTGATCGCGGCGGTGGACGAGCTCGAGCGCACCGGCTCGTGGTCGGAGGCGACGTGGACCGCGCTCGGCCGCGACCTCGACGACGAGCAGCGCATCGAATTGCTCACGGCCGTCGGCTGGTATCGGACGATCTGCACGCTGTGCAACGCGCTCGCGCTGCCGGTGGAGGGCTGGATGCGGCCCTGGCCCTGAGTCGGATGGCGGCGACCCGGCTTCCCCCGGCTCCGCCGCGCTCGCGATCGCCGCTAGGCCGCTGAGCCGTCCCTACGCAGGCTGGGATGCTGATTCCGCAACAGCGGCAAC
>NZ_LZMG01000205.1:0-610 GCF_001673615.1 Mycobacterium sp. 1245499.0 | reverse complement strand
GCCGAACCCGACGCACCCCTTTCCGGACGGATCGGCCGTCAATCCATGGCGAGGCCGCCATTGACCTCCAGGCAGTGGCCAGTGATGAAACCGGAATCCTCGCCGGCCAAAAACGCCACCGCCTTGGCCACCTCTTCCGGCGTGACGAGCCGCCCCATGGGATTTGTCGCCCCGAGCTGGCCTACTTCTTCGGCCGTCAACAGCGAGTTCGCCGTCGGGTCGGCGACCGTGGCGGGCGAAACGAGGTTGGCGGTGATCTGGTGTGGAGCCAGCTCGGGGCGACAAATCCCATGGGGCGGCTCGTCACGCCGGAAGAGGTGGCCAAGGCGGTGGCGTTTTTGGCCGGCGAGGATTCCGGTTTCATCACTGGCCACTGCCTGGAGGTCAATGGCGGCCTCGCCATGGATTGACGGCCGATCCGTCCGGAAAGGGGTGCGGCGTGCACACGATCGATCTGGCATACGTCGGGCGTGGCATTCACGAGGAGCTGATCGCCCACGTCGCCGATCAGGAGGGCTACTACCGCGACGAAGGTGTGCACGTCGCCATCCGCGACGGGGTCGGCTGGCAAGCACAGCGGCTGCGCCACGTCGCGGTGATCGGCCTGGGT
>NZ_LZMG01000204.1:0-9283 GCF_001673615.1 Mycobacterium sp. 1245499.0 | reverse complement strand
CACGAGGAGGTCACCCACGCATACCCGGTCTGGGTCAGCTCCGCGCTGGCGCTGGGCGTCGTGATCATCGGCATCGCGGTGGCCTACCGGTTGTATGCGAAGGCACCGATCCCGCGGGTGGCTCCGCTTTCGGTCTCGGCCCTGACCACCGCGGTCCGCAACGACTTCTACGGCGATGCCTTCAACGAAGAGGTGTTCATGCGCCCCGGCGCACAACTGACCAAGGCGCTCGTCGACGTGGACAACGCGGGTGTCGACGGCTCGGTCAACGGGCTGGCGGCGCTGGTGAGTTCGACCTCAAATCGGCTGCGGGGGCTGCAAACCGGCTTCGCCCGCAACTACGCATTGTCGATGCTGACGGGCGCCGTGCTGGTGGTCGCGCTGATCCTGGCGGTGCGGTTGTGGTGACCGCGCCGGCGACGATGCAGTCCGAAGCGATGACGAGGAGCGGCGCTGGTGAATAACGTTCCGTGGCTGAGCGTGCTGTGGCTGGTGCCGCTGGCCGGCTCCGTGCTGATCATCCTCATGCCGCCCGGGCTGCGGCAGCTCGCCAAGTGGACGGGTCTGGTCTTCGGCGTCGCGACCCTGGCCGTGGCGATCGTCGTCACCGTCGGGTTCAAATCCGGTGGCGCGCCGTATCAATTCGTCGAGAAGCACCAGTGGATTCCGGCGTTCGGGGCCGGCTACACGCTGGGCGTCGACGGCATTGCGGTGGTGCTGGTGCTGCTGACCGCGGTGCTGATTCCGGTGCTACAGGTGGCCGGCTGGAACGACGGGGGCGAAGGCAACCCACGCGGTGTACACGCGTACGTCGCGCTCACGCTGGCCATCGAATCCATGGTGCTGATTTCGGTCGTTGCGCTGGACGTGCTGCTGTTCTACGTCTTCTTCGAGGCCATGCTCATCCCGATGTACTTCCTGATCGGGGGCTTCGGCGGCGGAACCGGCCGCTCGCGCGCGGCCGTGAAGTTCTTGTTGTACAACCTGTTCGGCGGGCTGATCATGCTGGCCGCGGTGATCGGACTGTATGTGGTGACCTCCCAGCACGGTTCGGGCACCTTCGACTTCCGTGAGATCGTGGCCGGCGTCGCCTCCGGCCGCTACGGCGCGGACTCAGCGGTGTTCAAGGCGTTGTTCTTGGGCTTCATGTTCGCGTTCGCGATCAAGGCCCCGCTCTGGCCGTTCCACCGCTGGCTGCCCGACGCCGCGGTCGAGGCCACCCCCGCGACCGCGGTGCTGATGATGGCGGTGATGGACAAGGTCGGCACTTTCGGCATGCTGCGGTACTGCCTGCAGCTGTTCCCCGGCGCCTCAACGTATTTCCGGCCGCTGATCGTGGTGCTGGCGGTCATCGGGGTGATCTACGGCGCGATCGTCGCCATCGGCCAGACCGACATCATGCGGCTGATCGCCTACACCTCGATCTCGCACTTCGGGTTCATCATCCTGGGCATCTTCGTGATGACAAGCCAGGGGCAGAGCGGGTCGACGCTGTACATGCTCAACCACGGTCTGTCCACGGCGGCGGTGTTCCTCATCGCCGGCTTCCTGATATCGAGGCACGGCAGCCGCGCGATCGCCGACTACGGCGGCGTGCAGAAGGTGGCGCCCATACTGGCGGGCACCTTCCTGGTGTCGGCCATGGCCACCCTGTCACTGCCCGGGTTGGCGCCCTTCATCAGCGAATTCCTGGTCCTGCTGGGAACTTTCAACCGGTACTGGCTGGCCGCCGCGTTCGGGGTCACCGCGCTGGTGTTATCGGCGGTCTACATGTTGTGGCTCTACCAGCGGGTGATGACCGGGCCGGTCGTCAGCGGTAATGAAAAGATCGGCGATCTGCGCGCCCGCGAATTGATCGTCGTCGCGCCGTTGATCGCGCTGCTGCTGGTGCTCGGCATCTATCCCAAGCCGGTGCTCGACATCATCAACCCCGCCGTCGAGAACACCATGACCACCATCGGCCAGCACGACCCCAAGCCGACCGTCCCGGTGGCGACACCCAGACCGGCCGACCTACCCCGGACCGCCGAAGGACCGCGATGACCCTCCCAACCCCGAGCATCCAGTACTTTTTGCTGTGCCCGACGCTCATCGTGTTCGGCGTCGCCGTGGTGGCCGTCCTCGCAGAGGCGTTCTTGCCCAGGCGAATTCGCTATACGGCGCAGGTAACGCTTGCGCTCGGTGGCGTGATCGCGGCGTTCGTCGCGGTGATCGCCGTGAGCCGCTCGATTCCAGGCTCCGGGCGCGTCGCGGTGTTGGGCGCCATGGCCATTGACCGCCCGACGCTGTATCTGCAGGGCACCATCCTGCTGGTCGCGGTGCTGGCCATCATCTTCATCGCCGAACGCACCCAGGCCAGGGCCGGCAACAAGGTCTCCGTAGGCGTCGGCAGGGCCGGTTCGGGTGGCCTGGACTCCTTTACCCCGCAGGCGTCGGCGGTGCCCGACAGTGACGCCGAACGGGAGGCCGAGCGGGCCGGAGCCGCCCAGACGGAGCTGTTCCCGCTGGCGCTGCTGTCGGTCGGCGGCATGATGGTTTTCCCCGCCTCCAACGACCTGTTGACCATGTTCGTTGCGCTGGAAGTGCTGTCGTTGCCGTTGTACCTGATGTGCGGCCTGGCCCGTCATCGCCGCCTGCTGTCGCAGGAAGCCGCGATGAAGTACTTTCTGCTGGGCGCGTTTTCGTCGGCGTTCTTCCTCTACGGCGTGGCGCTGCTGTACGGCGCGACCGGCACCTTGCTGCTGACCGGAATCCGCGACGCGCTGGCCGCGCAGGGCGATACGTCGATGGCGCTGGTCGGTGTGGCGCTGCTGTCGGTCGGTCTGTTGTTCAAGGTTGGTGCCGTTCCGTTCCATTCGTGGATTCCCGACGTGTACCAGGGCGCGCCCACCCCCATCACCGGGTTCATGGCGGCCGCCACCAAGGTGGCGGCTTTCGGTGCGCTGCTGCGGGTTATCTACGTGGCGCTGCCGCCGCTGCACGATCAGTGGCGCCCGGTGCTGTGGGCCATCTCCATCCTGACCATGGCGGTGGGCACCATCACCGCGGTGAACCAGACCGACGTCAAACGCATGCTGGCCTACTCGTCGGTCGCCCACGTCGGATTCATCCTCACCGGCGTCATCGCCGACAACCACACGGGCCTGTCCGCCACGCTGTTCTACCTGCTGGCCTACAGCTTCAGCACCGTCGGCGCGTTCGCCATCGTCGGCCTGATCCGCGACGCCGACGGGGTCGAGGACGCCACGCTCTCGCACTGGGCGGGGCTCGGGCAGCGCTCCCCCATTGTGGGCGTGATGTTTTCGATGTTCCTGTTGGCCTTCGCCGGCATCCCCCTGACGAGCGGATTCGTCAGCAAGCTCGCCGTGTTCAAGGCCGCCGCCCAGGGCGGTGCCGTGCCGCTGGTGATCGTCGGTGTGGTCGCGAGCGGGGTGGCCGCCTACTTCTACGTGCGGGTGATCGTGTCGATGTTCTTCACCGAGGCGACCGAGGACACGCCGCACGTGGTGGCGCCGGGCATCTTGAGCAAGGCCGCGATCGCGGTGTGCGCCGCGATCACCGTGGTGTTGGGCATCTTCCCGCAGCCGCTGCTGGATCTGGCCGACCAGGCCGCCGAGTTGCTGCACTGACGCAGCGCGGTCAGTTCATGAACGGCCGGACGGCCAGCAGGTAGATCAGCAGCGCCGCCAGCGGGGCGACCAGCGGCAGCCACGGCAGCTGCAGGGGAAACGACGTCGCAACCAACCCGGCGACCGTAAACCCCACGGCGCCAAGCGCGGTCGGCCAGCTGTCCAACACCACGAGCGCGGTGGCGCCGGCCGCATGGCGGCACACCAGGTAGGCGGCGGCGCACAGACCGGACAGCGCGACGAATATCACCGGCGGGCTGGCCAGCAGGACGGTAACGGCCGCCAACAGCACGGCAACCGTTGCGGCCCGGCGCAATACGATGCCGACCGCGACCGCGATGAGTGCGGCCACCCATCCGGCGATCGCGGATTCCTGCCAGCCGTCGGCGGCCAGCCCCACCATGAGCAGGCCAAAGGCCGTCGCGAACGCGGGCGCCCCCGCCCGCGCCAGTGTCCCGGCGCCGCCGTCAGCCACGAAGCCTCCCCCGCACCCGCCGTCGCCGATCGGGCAGCACACCCATCGACTGCTCCAAACCGCTATCGCCGGGCCACGACACGATATCGACGCCGATGGTGGCCATGTCGCGATACATCGCGGAGCGCTGCAAGGCCCACATCCGATCCACCAGGGGGTCCTGTTCGTCTTCGAACGGCGACGTGTCCAGAACGTCGACGGCCAGCACGACATGGCCCCGCTTGCGCAGATTGATCAGGGCCAAGGCGAATTCGGTGTCGAGCAGCGTGGAGAACGCGATGACGATCGCCCCGGCCGGAACCGCCGCGCGTGGCGCCAACGTGCCGGTGGTGTGTTCGAACCGGTCACCGGCGCGAAGAACGGTGTCGAGCACCCGATAGAACTGGCGCTGCCCGATGTCGGCTCCCAGCCAACGCGGCTGGTTGCCCCCGAGGGCGACGATGCCGGCCCGGTCACCATGGCGCAGTGCGGTTTGCACCACCTGCGCCGCGCCGCGAACGACGCGTTCGGTGGCCTCGGTCGCCGGCCCGGCCGGCTGCCGGTAGCCGTCGATCAGCACCACCACGTCGGCGGCGCGGTCGGTCAACCGCTGCGTCACGTGCAGTTGACCCCGGCGCGCGCTCACCGGCCAATTCACCGCCCGCAGTTGGTCGCCGGGCACGTAGAGACGAATGTCGGCATATTCCACACCCGGACCGATGTGGCGGGTCAGGTGGGCACCCAACCGGTCGAGCAGCTCGGTCTGCGGGATGGGCGTCTGTTGCGGCGGTGCCAGCGGGAACACGATCACCTCGGCGGCCCCGACGACCGCCGTCCCGGTGAGCAGCCCACCGCGGGCGATCACGTCGACGCGAACCTCAATCGAATACCGGCCCCAGCGCCGCGCGGTCGCCGTGACCGTTTTCGCTTGGCTCCCATCGGTTTCCGTGATGTCGAGTTCCATGCCCGCGATGTCGGGAACCGTGAGCCGCACGGCCGAAGCCGCGTCGTCCGTCACCCAAACCCTGATGCGTGCCTGCTCGCTCTCGAAGCAACGCTGGGTGTCGGGATCGCCGTGCACCCGAACCGTCGGCACCGGGCGCTGCCAGCTGATCGAGCACAACACGCCCAGCAGCGGCGCCGCGAAGGCGATCAGCTGCCACCGGCCGCTTATCACGGCGGCGGCCATCGCGAATCCCGCGCAGGTGGCGATCGCTCGGGCCAATTCCGATGCACGCCAGCGGAACTCGACCGCAGTGCTGCGGGTCATGCTGGCCTCATCCGGTCTCGCCGGCGCCGGCGCCGGTGCGGGGCACCGGTAGGCGGTGCAACAGCTCTGCGATGACGTCGGCACCCTGGATTTTTCGTACCCACATCTCCGGACGCAGGGTGATCCGGTGCGAGACCGCGGCGATGGCGAGCGCCTTCACGTCCTCGGGGATGACGTAATCGCGGCCGAGCAGCAGCGCGCGGGCGCGGGCGAGTTGGACCAGATCGAGTTCGGCGCGGGGGCTGGCCCCGACGGCGACCTGCGGATGGTGCCGGGTGGCGTTGGCCAGTGACACCACATAATGCAGGACGTCTTCATGCACGGTTACCTGCTCGACCGATTCGCGCATTGCCAGCAGGTCGTGGGCGTCCACCACCTGGTTGACCGTCGGTTCGGCCGAACCGCGTTCGAGGCGGCGGCGCAGCATCGACGTCTCGTCGCGCTCGTTGAGATACCGCAGTTCCAGCCGGATCGCGAACCGGTCGAGTTGCGCCTCGGGCAGCGGATACGTGCCCTCGTACTCGATCGGATTGTCGGTGGCCAGGACGATGAAAGGCTGTGGCAGCTGGTGTGTTTCGCCGTCGATGCTCACCTGCCCTTCGGCCATCGCCTCCAGCAGCGCCGCCTGGGTTTTCGGCGGCGTGCGATTGATCTCGTCGGCCAGCAACAAGTTGGTGAAGATGGGGCCGGGTCGGAACGCGAAGCGGCCGGACTGCATGTCATAGATCGTCGAGCCGAGCAGGTCGGCGGGTAACAGGTCGGGCGTGAACTGCACCCGGGTGAATTGCAGACCCAACGCTGCGGCAAACGATCTCGCGATCAGCGTCTTGCCCAGGCCGGGCAGGTCTTCGATGAGGATGTGGCCGCGCGCCAGGACCGTGGTGAGGATGAGCCGCAGCGCGGATCGTTTCCCCACCACCACGCGTTCTATCTCGTCGAGAATCGCTTCACAGTGGGCGGTCGTGGTGGCGGCCGGCAGCGTCATGGTGGGATCGCGCCTCCTGTCATACCTGCTCCAGCTTTTGCAGAATCTCTTGCAGCGCCGCACGGCCCGGACCGGGTTGGCGGTCACCGCCGCGCACCACGTTGTTGGGATTGACCCATTCCCACAGTTCCACACCGAACAGCATGCGTCCGGTTGCGTGATACGCCCCGGAGTCCTTGGATCGCCTTTGGCCAGTTGTCATCTCGTACCGGCGGGCGAGCATCGGGCGTAGATGCCTGTCCCAGTCGGCCCGTGTCGACTCCGACCACCGGATCGTCGTCTCGGTGGTGGCAAGCCAGCGGCGCAACGAATCCCCGAGATCGTCGGCGTCGGCCTCCGTGTCGGCATCGGGCCCCCGCGCCAATGCGCGACGCAGAGTGAGCAGCACCAGCGCCAGCCCCACACCGGACGCCGCCAACATCCAGCGTCGATCCTGCTGCGTCAGCGCCAACAGTTCGATGCCGACGATGAGGCAAACGCCAAGGGTCGTAATCTTTTTCATGCGGCACTCCGCGAACCCAGCTCGTCGAGGACCAACCGGAGGACGCCTACCGCGATGTCGCGGTGGCCCTCGTTCATCACATGGGGGCTGAACCGCGCCTCGGCGAACAGGTTCACCAATTGGACGGCGTTGTCGGCGTGCAGGGCGTGGTGCTCGACCGCGCGGGCCAGCACCTCGGTGGGGGTGTCGAATTCCCGGGGGGCGGCGCCGGGAACATGTGCGAGTTCACGTTCCATCGCGGCATAGCAGGCGATGATCGCCTCGCGCGGTTCGCGGCTCAGGTCCGTCATCTCGGCCAGACCGCGTTCGGCGGCCCGCGCCAGCGACTCCGAACGCGCCGCCGGCGCCGGCGGCTCCGCCGGTTCGTCGGCGACGACGGGTGCGGTCGGACGCCAGCGCCGTCGCGCCGTGGCGACCGTACCGCCGACGAACAACACCAACATCGCGACCGTGCAGGCAAGCAGGATCCCGAGTAAGTTCTGCGAGCCGTCGCGGGGACGGTGTTGAGGCTGCTGCTGCGGCGGCGGCGCGGACGGATTCGTCGGCGGCGCCGCACCGGTATCGGGTGGTGACGGGGCCGGCGCGACGCCGTGGCCCAGGAAGCGGGCCAGCAGCATCACGACCACGAGCCAGGCCGCGATCACGGCGAGTCCGATCAGCAACACGCGCCAGCTCGGCCGCCCCCGGCCGGTGCCGAGCATCTCGGACAGTGCCCCTGCGGTCGGCGCGGGAGCGCGGGGGTCACGCAACCGCGCGACGACGGCGATCGCGATCAGCGCGAGCGTCACGGCCAGGGCCGCTACCACGAAGGCCAGCGCCGCGCGACCGCCCGACTCGTTGCGCACCGCATCGTGACGAGCCGGAAGGTAGCCGCGCAGGGCGGCCGCGACCACGAGCAGCAGGACGATCAGGGCAACGACTCGCCCTGTCGGTTTGTCTATACCAGGCATTGGCACACCACTCGATTGGTTGCCTGCCGCCGTCGCGGCACTGACTTTTCTCATACTTGCACGTCAAGCGGCCCCAGGGCCAGGACCGGCGTCGCCGCTTATCCACAGTCGGCGGTTCATCCACAGATGATGCGTGGGCGGTGCCTGTTCGAACTCGTGTTCGATACCGTGGGCTGTGTGGGTCCTCTGGTGAACGCGGAACTGGCGCGAGAGCGCATCTGCTCGGCGCTCGACGCGATCGATGCTGCCCACGAGGTGCTGCGCCAGACCCCGTCGGACGCGGTCGGCAATGCCTTTCGGGTCGGCGTCGCCGAGCGCCTGGAGGCCCAGGACCGCGCCAATCGCGGCCTGATGTACCGGATTTTCGGCGAAATCGCCGAGCCGCCGGACGGGTCAGGGTGCGTTCCGGCGGTGCGCGGCACGCTGTGGGCGCGGCTACGCATCACTCCCAAGGAAGTCGCGCGCCGCTTTCGGCTCGCTGCGCGTCTCCAGCCACGCCATTCGCTGACCGGCGCGCCCCTGGAACCCGAACTGCCGGCGTTGGCGGAGGCGGTAACCGCCGGCGCGGTGGGTGAGGACCACATCCGCGCCGTGTGCGCCGCCGTGGACACCTTGCCCTCCTGCGTATCGCCGTGTGATGTGGCGGATGCCGAGCGCACGCTGGTACGGCACGCGACCAAACTCGACGCCGCCGTGGTCACCAAGCTGGGCCACCGGATTGCCGACTATCTCAATCCCGACGGCCGCTTCACCGACGTCGATCGCGCCCGCCGCCGTGGCGTGTACCTCGGCCCGCAGGGGCCCGACGGAATGTCCCGACTTTCCGACCTACTGGATCCCGAGGCCAGGGCCTACTTCGAAGCCCTCGAAGCGGCGGTGCGGCCCGGGCGCCATCAGACCCCCGACAGCGATCCTGAGACGCGCGATGATCGCACCCCGGCCCAACGCGGCCACGACGCCCTCAAGCTTGGCCTCGAAATCGCCCTCGCCTCCGGCGGTCTCGGGGCGCACCGCGGGCTGCCCGTCACCGTGATCGCCACGACCACAGTGGCCGAACTCGACCGAGCCGCGCACGCCGCGGTCGACTCGTCGATCCCGATGCCCGCGCCGGCGCACACCGGCGGCGGTTCACGACTGCCCATGCCGGATTTGATTCGCATGGCCGCCAAGGCGATTCACTATCTTGCGGTGTTCGACGAGCACACCGGCCGGCCGTTGTATCTAGGGCGTCAAAAACGCATCGCATCCGCGGACCAACGGCTCGTCTGCTACGCCCGTGACCGAGGCTGCACCCACCCCAATTGCCTCGAACCCGGCTATCATTGCGAAATTCACCACGCCCACGAATGGGCAGAGGGCGGACGCACGGACGCCGACAACCTGTTCTTCGCCTGCGGATCCGACCACGGCGCGGTGGGGCGCGGCGAATGGCGCACGGCGGTGGCCGGCAACGGCCGACTCGCCTGGACCGACGGCAAGGGGCCGCCCGAGGT
>NZ_LZMG01000203.1:0-16195 GCF_001673615.1 Mycobacterium sp. 1245499.0 | reverse complement strand
GCGGAACTGGCGGGGTTGTGGTTCTCCAGGGGCGGGACCTGGTTGGTGACGACATGCGTATCCGACATGCCACCAATATTACGCTTTTCCGACGGCTGTGCAACATAGTGTAAGGAGCTGGCTGTTTGGTGTCCCAGCTCTACGACGCCACCTTTGCATCGACCCAGAAGGCCGGGAGCGATCGGAAGGGCTGACGCAAGTTTCCGCGCATCACGACTCCGCGGTGCGCCCACGGGTCGGCGAATCTTGGCTTTGGCCAGCTAAATGCCTTAACCCGCCCGGCCCTGCATCGACGAGAACCCGCGGGCAGGCATGACCATGCAACCACCAGCCCCAGTGGTTACGCCTCAGCACGCACCCTGGCGCCAGACTTCATCAACGGTCCAATGAACAAAGCTAACAGCATATTACTTTCTGCACACGGCTGTTTGAAACTAGTATCATCAGGCGAGGGCACGCCACCGCCGGGTGATCGGCGCCGGGTCGTCGGCCGTGGTCAGTCACCGACGCTGCGGGCGGCGTTGCGTATCCAGCGGGCGAACTTGGTGAAGCTTCGAGAGTCACTCAGTTCGCCCTCGGCTCGCAGCTCAGCAGATGTGGCGCAGCGGACCAGGCCTACGAGCTGAATGGCCTGAAACCGCATGGTTGGCGTTGCGGGTCGCCCGGCTTCACGCGCCAGCTCTTCGGTGATGCGATCTTCAAAGAACGACCATCGTCTCAGTACTGCCGCCTGCAGGCCGGCCGACTCGCCATACGCTTGCTGCCAGCCGAAGAGATCCGCTGCGGCTTGCGGTTGCCGACGGAGATGCTCGATCAACGTATCGGCTACGGCCATCGCCGGCGATGTCTCGGCAGACCTGGACCCCAACGCTGCCACCAGCCTGTCGAGCAGGTCATAGTCGGACAAGACGAGGTCTTCTTTGGAGCGGAAGTAGACGAAGAGCGTCTTCACCGACACGTTGGCCGCATCGGCTATCTCGGCGACCGTCACCTTGTCGAACCCCCGTTCGGTGAACAGGAGGTGTGCTGCTTCCTGGATCGCGCGACGGGTCAGCGCCTTCTTCCGCTCGCGTAGCGACGTGTCGACTCCCATGACTCCTTCATCCGCCCAGCGAGGGACATTGAACTGCCCGTACCACCTGTTTGCAATCTTGCCCGGTAGCAGCCTACCCGCAAAATGTTAGTTACTTACGTTTTTTATTGACTAACGTTTGCGTCCCACTTACGCTTGCCCGTGGGGCTCGCCCAAAGTCTCGTGAGTCGAGCTTGGCGAATCCACCAGCCAACGAGGTCAACACCGTGCCGACAACCCATGATGGTGTTCGTCGACGCATGGATCCGGGCTCACCCACAACAACAAGGGCAGTAAATTATGAAAAGCACGATGCGCGAAGCTCCCCTGCTGGTGACGGACATCCTTCGCCACGGCACCACCGTCTGCGGGAACGAGACGGTAACCACGGCCACCGCCGACGGATATCTCCAGGCCACGTTCGACGATATCGGCCGTCGGGCAGCACAATTGGCGCACGGATTGCGCAGCCTTGGCATCCGCGATGACCAACGAGTGGCGACGTTCATGTGGAACAACCAAGAACACCTCGAAGCGTTCTACGCCGTGCCCTGCATGGGAGCCGTGCTGCACACTCTCAACATTCGGCTGGCCAGCGAGCAGACTTCCTACATTGCCAAGCAGGCTGAGGACCGGGTGCTGATCGTCGACCAGTCGCTGATCCCTCAGCTACGCCGGGTGCTGCCCGAACTCGACACCGTGCATACGGTGGCGGTGGTCGGCGACGGCGATGCGACTCTAGAGCTGCCCGGCAAGAATGTCGTTCGCTACGATGACCTCTTAGCCGGACAACCGACCACCTTCGACTGGCCTGACCTTAGCGAAACTTCGGCCGCCGCAATGTGTTACACCAGCGGTACAACCGGGGACCCCAAGGGAATCGTATACAGTCACCGCTCAACGTTTTTGCACGCGATGGCGGTGTGCAATCCAAACGCCATGGCAATCAACGCCGGTGATCGGATTATGCCGATTGTGCCGATGTTTCACGCCAACGCCTGGGGCTTGCCTTACGCCGCCATGATGGCAGGAGCCAGCCTCGTCATGACCGACAGACACCTGCAGGCGAATCGATTGGTCGACATGATCGAGAAACACAAGGTGACAATCGCCGCGGCCGTGCCGACCGTCATCAACGACGTCAAGTGCTACCTGGATGACCGTCCGCAGCACGACGTTTCATCGCTACGCCTCATCCCGTGTGGCGGCTCCGCTGTGCCCCATAGTTTGATGAGAGAGTTTCAAGACCGCTACGGCGTGCCGATCCGGCAGGCATGGGGCATGACCGAGACGTCGCCGCTGGCCGCTGTGGCTTGGCCGCCGGCCGGCATCGCCGATTCGGAGCATTGGCAGCTGCGTAATACCGCAGGCCGACCAGTGTGCGGCGTTGAGGCCCGCATTGTGGCCGATGATGGTCGAACGCTGCCCAACGACGGCGAATCCGTTGGCGAGCTTGAGGTTCGCGGAAACTGGGTCACTGCGTCGTACTTTGGCGACCTGACTTCACCACGCTCGCATGACGGATGGCTGCGCACAGGTGACGTGGGCAGCATCGACTCGCGGGGCTTCATTACTTTGACCGATCGCGCCAAAGACGTGATCAAGTCCGGCGGTGAATGGATTTCATCAGTCGAGTTGGAAAACCATCTGATGGCCCACCCGGCGGTAGTAGAGGCGTGTGTCGTGGGCGTGCCCGACCCACGCTGGCAGGAGCGACCACTCGCGGCTGTCGTAGCGAATAACGATGTCAACGTCACCCCCGGGGAACTACGCGATTTCCTCGGCGAACGGGTCCCTCGCTGGCAACTACCCGAACGGTGGACATTCGTCGACGAGGTGCCACGGACGAGCGTCGGCAAATTCGACAAGAAAGCCGTCCGCGCTCGGTACAGCCAGCGCCTGTACGACGTCATCCTCTGCCATGACTGACATGTCTGACGCGAAGCCACGGGAAGGCTTCCCCTTTGACCCCAACGATGCGGAGGACGACGAGGTCGTGGTCCGACCGGCAACCGATGCTTCGCTGCGGCTTGCATGGACGAAAGCGAAGACGTTTGACGACTTTGCCGTGATCTGTTGCGGGCAACCCAACCTCAAGCTGTTGACTGATCCGGATTCGTTCTCACTTACCCAGCGGGCGGGGCGCATAGGTCCGGTCGCCGTCGCCGAACTCATTGTCGGTTCGGAGATCTCGATCGCCCGCGGCCAGCTGTGCAATTCCTATCGAGTGCTTGTGCCGCAGTCGGGCCATGCGGTCTCTGAACATCGAGGTGCGGCGGTGACGGCCGAGCCCGGCACGGCCGCTGTCTTAACGCCGGAGGGTCACACCGCGTCGCACTGGGCAGCGGGCACCCGGATGATAGCCCTGAGATTGGACCGTTGTGTCGTCGATGATGCTCTTAGCGATGCGATCGGTCAGCAGGTGACGTCTCAAATCGACTTCGCACCCGTCATGCCGATCACCTCCGCGGCGACTCAGAGCTGGGCCAACATGCTGGTGCTGTTCACAAAGCAGCTTCTGCGGCCCGACAGCCTGCTCAATCGACCACTCGTCGGATTGCCGTTCGTCGACAGTCTGGTTCGGGGTTTCTTGCTCGCCACCAACCACCCCCACCGGGACGCTCTCACGCGAGACAAAGTGTCCGTTGCGCCACGGACGATTCGCACCGCAATTGACATTATCGAATCGGAAGCGCATCTGCCCTTGACGCTGTCTTCGATCGCCGCCCGCAGTCATGCCAGCGTTCGTTCGCTGCAGCAAGGTTTCCAGCGCCATCTGGATACCTCGCCGATGGCATACCTGCGTGAGGTCCGGCTGCGGCGAGCGCACCAGACACTGGTGGAGTCCGATCCGTCGACGGTCACAGTGGCAGCAGTCGCCTACCAGTGGGGCTTCGCCAACCTTGGCCGCTTCGCCAGCGCGCATGCCAAGCGCTACGGCGAGGCGCCTTCGGTGACATTGCGTACCGCGTTGGGCCCGGGGCGACGCGGCCAACGCACTCTGCGCGCACAGTCCGAAGCACTGCGCTGATCGGCTAGGCGGTTCGCGGATATCCCCATACCGTCAGGATCGTGCCTATCGAGTCAATATCGATAACAGCAGTGAACCCATGAGTCGTGCGTACTCTCTCCCAGCACAACCTATTTCGGACAGACGCGTCGCCGTGCTTAATCGGCGACTGGCCGGCGATGCAGTACATCCACGACATCGCGACTACCACCGCGAACGCCGAATCTGGAACTACATGATCGACCGCTACCCTGCGGTAGTGGTGCGTTGCGCCACAGAAGCCGATGTCGCCACAGCGATCGCATTCGCCCGTGAACAAGCCATTCCGCTCACCGTGAGAGGCGGCGGACATAGTGTCGCCGGATACTCCATGATCGATAACGGTGTCGTCATCTGCCTCGGCCGGATGCGCCAGGTCAGTGTCGATCCCGATGCCGGCCGGGTGCGAGTCGGCGGCGGTTGTCTGCTAGGCGACATGGACCGTGCTACACAAACTTTCGGCCTCGCGACTCCGGCCGGCGTCATGTCACAGACCGGAGTCGCAGGCCTGGCGCTGGGGGGCGGCATGGGCTGGCTCAGTCGCAAACACGGCCTTACCTGCGACCACCTGATCTCGGCCAGGGTGGTGCTGGCGGACGGCAGCGCACTGACCGTCAGCGCCGACGAGAATCCCGACTTGTATTGGGGGCTGCGGGTGCCGGGACCAACTTTGGCGTGGTGACGAAATTCGAGTTCTCCACGCAGATTGTCGGTACGTCGCTTCCGGTCGGCATCGCGCTGTACCACATCGAGGACGCCGCGGCGGCGATCCTTCACCACGGAAAGATGATGCTGCACGCCGCCGACGACCTCAAAGTCATGATCTACCTGCGCCGCGCGTCGGCGGAGCCCGGCGTGCCGGACGACTTGGTGAATGCGCCAATCTGCATGTTCGTGAGTGTATGGACGGGAGATCCGGCAGATGCCGCAGGTGTGTACGAGCAGTTGTGGTCGGGCGCGCCGAGAGTCTCTGACAGCATTGAGATCCTGCCGTATGTTGCGCTGCAGTCGTTGAACGACACCGCCATTGGGCCCGGCGCATGCAATTACACCAAAGGCGGTTACACCGGCGAGCTGACCGAGGGCTGCATCGAAGCGCTCATCGAGGCCGCTAACCGCTTGCCCAACGAGCTCTCAGCGATCGAGTTCGGCTATCAACACGGCGCTCAGGACCGGCTCGGCGAAGACGACGCCGCGTTTGCCGACCGGCATGCCGATCACATCATCAATGTGTTAGGCCGATGGCAACCGGGCGACGAAGCGACACCCCACATCGACTGGGTGCGAGAGACATTCGCCGGAACGGCACGGTGGCAGACCGGCGGCTTGTACTCGAATTTCATGGCCATCGATGACGGCGAGCGAGTGCGACACGCCTATCGACACGGCAAGTACGAGCGGCTGGCCACGATCAAGGCGAGGTACGACCCTGACAACGTGTTCTGCAACAACGCGAATATCCTGCCGGCGAGAATCACCCGACCGGAGCTCTGACCATGCACCTAGGTCTGATCCCCGACAGCCCGGCGGAATGGAAGGCGCTGGCATCAGGACGAGTCCCGTTGCCGTTCTTGGAAACCCACTGCGCATTCGGATTCGCACAAGCGGTGCTGACAGCAACGAAGCTCGGTGTGTTCGAGTCGCTGGCCTCGGACGCTGCCACAGCGACAGAAATAGCTAGCCGCTGTGGAACCGATCCGGTGTCCACACCGAAACTGCTGAGCGCTCTTGTCGGATCCGGATACCTGTGCTACCGCGGCGACCGATATGCGTTGACGACAAACGCGCGTACCTGGTTGCTGAGGGGAAGTCCCCGCTCGCTCGTCGACGCGGTGCTCTTCGCCGGCAACGAATGGGATTTCATGAGCCACATGGAAAACTACGTTCGAACCGGCATGCCCCTTGACATACATTACGGCATGACCGACGAGCAGTGGGACCGCTACCAGCGGTGCATGCGTGCGCTGGCCGGCCAATTGGCGAACGAAGTCGCGCAGGTTCTCCAAGTGCCCTGCGGGGCAACCGACATGGTGGACGTGGGTGGTTCTCATGGGCGCTACTCGGTTGCGCTGTGCCGCCGTCACCACGGATTGCGAGCGGTGGTGCTGGACTTGCCCGAGGCCGTCAGAGCCACCGCCCCGTTATTGGCGGCCGAGGACATGGGACGCCGTGTGGTCCACCTCGAATCCGACGCGCTGACATACGACTTCGGCGTCGATACCTACGACGTGGTGCTGCTGTCACATCTCGTGCATCACTTCAATGCGTCGCAGAATGACGAATTGTTCGCCCGGCTCGGGCGGGCCCTGCGCCCGTGCGGCGTACTGGCGGTGTTGGAGCCCATTCGGCCCGAAACAGGCGACGGCGTGGATCAATTGGCCGCGCTCAACGAGCTGTACTTCGGCGTGACCAGCCGGGCGGGCATCTGGACCGCGCGTGACATTGGCGGCTGGCAGCGCGACGCAGGTCTGCAACCCGCAGCGGAGCCGATCATGTTGAGCGATGGTCGCACCGGCTTGCAGCTCGCCACGAAGCCCGCGAGTCAGCCCGGCAGCACCGGTGCCGCCCCGGGCACCGTGAGTCCGGGCACCTCCGACCAGCCCTGCTGACCGTCGGCCGACGGCGAATACTGCAGCACCCCTTGCGGTCCCGCGACGTAGGCCGTCGACGGGTTGGCGACCACCGTGGTCACCGGCATCTGCAGACCGTGTGGCGGCGCGTCGGAGTTCACCCCGTCGATGTTCACGTAGGACACCGGATGGCTGGCGTCGGTGCGGGTCACCACGATGTCGTCGCCGGTGCGCCACGACAGCGACACCACCGAATTGCCCAACCCGAATCCGAGCCGGCGCGGGAAGGTCAGGGCGTACTGCCCGGCCTGGGTCTGCTCGACGCTGGCCAGAATCACCTGGCCGCCGATCACCATGGCCGCGCGGGTGCTATCGCGGGACAGCTGCAGGTCGGTGATGGGCCCCGGGAACCGGGTGGCCACCGCCACCGAATCCACCGGCAGCCGGGCGGGCTGCCCGGAGGCCGGCTCCTGAATCGCCCGCAACACGTTGTTGCCGTCGACGACCACCCACACCACGTCGTCCAGCGACCACGTCGGCCGCGACAGGCTGTGCCCGTCGGCGGCCTGCACGGCCTCCTGACCCAGATCACCGATCCACAGGGACGCGGCCATGTCCGGGGCGCCGCGGTGCAGCGTCACCACCGAGGCCACCTGCCGGCCGGAGCGCGACAGCGCGGCGCCGGTCTGGTCGCCCACGCGGCCGAACGCGCCGGGCACCGTGACGGTGTGCTGGCCGTCCAGCGACACCAGTGAGCCGTTGACCAGGGCGTGCAGCCCCGCGCCCGCGCCGTCGGCGGCGCCGGGATCGGTGGCCGCGACATCCGAGGTGGTCCACCCGTCGCGGAACCGGTCGTCCAGCGGCGCGCCGTCAGCGTTGATCACATAGGGGCCGCGGATGTCGGCCCTGGCCAGCGTCCAAATGATCTGCGCCGCAAGCAATTGCCGGCTGTGCGGATCGGTGGTGGACAGCTTCTCGAGCTCGACCCGCGCACCGCCGTAGCCGCGACCGATGCCGTTCTTGCCGCCGTCGGCGCGGGTCACCGGCCCGCGCAACCGCAGCGGCGGGGCGAGCAGGTTGCGCACGGTGTGCGCCATCTCCGGCCGCGGCCCGGCGATCACCTTCGAGATCAGCTCGGTGGCCAACTGGTCGTGGTCGGGCACCGCGACGTAACGCGGGTCGGGGACGACCGTCTTGCCGGTCGGGTCGGCGAAGTACAGGGTGTTGCGCTTGTAGGTGGACTGGAACTGCTGCCAGTCCAGGAACACCCCATTGGGCAACCGGTCGATGCGCCAACCGCCGGAGGTCTTGACCAATTCGATCGGCCCGGGGTCGGGCAGCACCCCCTCGGCGGTTTCGAACACCCCCACGTCGGACAGCGAACCCAGGATGTCGGCCCGCATGGTGGCCGAAACCCGCTCGGCCGCACGGGTTTCGACGAACACCACGTGGTCGATCAGCAGCGCGCTACCGGCGTCGTCCCAGGCGTTGGACGCCGACTGGGTGAGGAACTGCCGCGCGGCCAGGTGGCGGTTGGCGGGATCGGCTGTGGCCTTGAAGAATTCGCGCAGCAGCACGTCCGGGTCCATGCCCGGCGTCGGCTTGGGCAGGTTCGACGGCGCCGGCCGCTCGACGGTGCCGATGGCTTGCGGCGCCGACGAGCTGGGCACCCCCGCGCAGCCGGCGAGCAGCGCGGCCAGCATCAGCAGGCCCAACAGCCGCCGCATCACAGGGTCCTCTCGGCGTGCTCACGCTGGCGCGGACGGTCTTTCGCGTGCTGCGGGCCGCTGGGAGCGGGTTGCGGAATCGGCTTCATGGGCAGCGGGCTGGTGGTGACCTTGTGGCCACGCACCAGCGGCAACGTCAGCCGGAAACACGAGCCGTCGCCGGGTTCGCCCCACGCCTCCAGCCGGCCCTGGTGCAGTCGCGCGTCCTCGATGCTGATGGCCAGGCCCAGCCCGGTGCCCCCGGACCGCCGGACCCGCGAAGGGTCGGCCCGCCAGAACCGGCTGAACACCAGCTTCTCCTCGCCGGGCCGCAGCCCGACGCCGTAGTCGCGCACGGTGACGGCCACCGTGTCCTCGTCGGCGGCCATCCGGATCTTGACCGGCTTGTGCTCGGCGTGGTCGATGGCGTTGGCGATCAGGTTGCGCAGGATGCGCTCCACCCGTCGGGTGTCGACCTCGGCGATCACCTCCTCGGTCGGCAGGTCGACCTTCAGCTCGATGCCGGCGTCCTCGGCCAGATGCCCGACGTTGCTCAGCGCGCTGCGCACCGTGGTGCGCAGATCGACCGCCTCGACGGACAGCTCCGCGACGCCGGCGTCGTGCCGCGAGATTTCCAGCAAGTCGTTGAGCAGCGACTCGAACCGGTCCAGCTCGTTGACCATCAGCTCGGTGGAGCGCGCCAGCGTGGGGTCCAGGTCGGCGCTGTGGTCATAGATCAGGTCGGCGGCCATCCGCACGGTGGTCAGCGGGGTACGCAGCTCGTGGCTCACGTCGGAAGTGAAGCGGCGCTGCAGATTACCGAACTCCTCCAGCTGGGTGATCTGGCGCGACAGGCTCTCGGCCATGTCGTTGAAGGACATCGCCAGCCGGGCCATGTCGTCCTCGCCGCGCACCGGCATGCGTTCGGACAGATGCCCTTCGGCGAAGCGTTCGGCGATGCGCGACGCCGACCGCACCGGCACCACCACCTGCCGCGACACCAGCAGCGCGATCCCGGCCAGCAGCACCAGCAGCACCGCGCCGCCGGTGATCATGGTGCCGCGCACCAGCTGGATGGTGGCCTGCTCGTTCTTGAGCGGAAAGATCAGGTAGAGCTCCAGGTTGGCCACCTGAGACGACGCCGGCGTGCCGATGACCAGCGCCGGTCCGGAGAACCCGTCGGTGTGCACGGTGGCGTACTGGTAGGACGCCTGCCCGGCCTTGACGAAGCCGCGCAGCGAAGCGGGCACCTGGTCGACGGGCCCGGCGGTGGTCGCCGCGCGCGGGCCGTCGCCCGGCACCATCAACACCGCGTCAAAGGCCCCCGCCATCCCCGCGCCCGAGGCCGGGTCGGTCTTGGAGGTCAGCGTGTTGCGCGCCAGCTGCAGGCTGCTGTCCAGGGATCGCGCCTCTTCGCCGTTGACGATCCCGCCGACGGTGGTGCGCGCCCGCTCGATCTGCTCGATGGCGGCCTTGACTTTGACGTCGAGCACCCGGTTGGTGACCTGAGAAGTCAACACGAAACCGAGCGCCAGGATGACCGCGAGCGACAACCCCAGGGTCAGCGCCACAACCCGCAGTTGCAGCGAGCGCCGCCAGGCGATGGCCACGGCGCGACTCACCGCGCCCATGCCACGAGTCATGGGACCGGAGCGTCCCCAACGGCTCCGAGTGCGTCGCCGAGAGCCCCAGATCACGTGTCCCTACCGGTCACGGAGGTCCGGCCTTGTACCCAACTCCTCGAACGGTCAACACTACGGTCGGGTTTTCGGGATCCTTCTCAACCTTGGCGCGCAGACGCTGGACGTGCACGTTCACCAGACGGGTATCCGCCGGGTGACGATAGCCCCACACCTGTTCGAGCAGCACATCACGAGTAAACACCTGCCGCGGTTTGCGCGCCAACGCCACCAGCAAGTCGAATTCCAGCGGTGTCAGCGAGATCTGCTCGCCGTTGCGGGTGACCTTGTGCGCCGGCACGTCGATCTCCACGTCGGCGATGGACAGCATCTCGGCGGGCTCGTCGTCGTTGCGCCGCAGCCGCGCCCGCACCCGCGCCACCAGCTCCTTGGGCTTGAACGGCTTCATGATGTAGTCGTCGGCGCCCGACTCGAGGCCCAGGACCACGTCGACGGTGTCGGTCTTGGCGGTCAGCATGACGATCGGCACGCCGGAGTCGGCGCGCAACACCCGGCACACGTCGATGCCGTTCATCCCGGGCAGCATCAGGTCCAACAGCACCAGATCGGGGCGCAGTTCGCGCACCGCCGTCAGGGCCTGGGTGCCGTCACCGATGACCGCAGTGTCGAAACCCTCACCCCGCAACACGATGGTCAACATCTCGGCGAGCGAAGCGTCGTCATCGACGACGAGAATCCTTTGCCTCATGGAGTCCATGGTGTCACCAGATCGGGACAAAACTCGGACATCACACGGGCGTTTCTTCTTCGAAAGGGCCGAATCGTGACAAATCTGTGCTAGTCGGCGGCCAAATCGGCGGCCAGCCGGCCGGGATCGACGTCCGCGTCGACGCTCAGCCACCGACCACCCCAGCCCGCGGCGGCCAGGTCGGCGTACACCGCGCCGGTGCGCTGCTGCAGCCCGTCGTCGCGTTCGTAGCTGTCCCGCGCGCGGCCAGGATCGGACTCGGCCCGGCGGCGGGCCCGCCGCCCGGCCAACTCGGCCGGCACCGCGAGCAGCACCTGCCAGTCGGGCACGGGCAGGCCGAGGCGCCCGTATTCCAGCGCGTGTATCCATGCCACGGCCGGCCCGGCCGCGTCCTGATGCAGACGGGCGGCGGTGTAGGCCGCGTTGGAGGCGACGTAGCGGTCCATGATCACCACGTCGTGCTCGCGGCGCAGCGCCTCGATGTCGCCGACGGCCCCCGCGCGATCCAGCGCGAACAGCATCGCCATCGCGTACACCGACGACGCGAGATCGCCGTGCTCGCCGTGCAGGGCCTCGGCCGCGATGTCGGCGGTCACCGACTGCCCGTACCGCGGGAAGGCCAGCAAGGCCACCGACTTGCCGTCCGCCTCGAACAGCTTGCGCAGCTTGTCGGTCAGCGTCCGCTTGCCGGCGCCGTCGATGCCCTCGATCGCGATCAGCACGGCGCGAGCCTAGCCCGTTGTCGAGCGCCCGGCCGGCTGGGCACGCGGTGCCGAACGCCCGGCTGGCCGGGCGTTCGGCCGAAGCGCCGGCTCAGTAGCGGTAGTGGTCGGCCTTGTAGGGACCGTCGACGTCGACGCCGATGTACTCGGCCTGCTCCTTGGTGAGCTTGGTCAGCTTGCCGCCGAGCGCCTCGACGTGGATGCGGGCCACCTTCTCGTCGAGGTGCTTGGGCAGCCGGTAGACCTCGTTGTCGTACTCGTCGTTCTTGGTCCACAGCTCGATCTGGGCGATGACCTGGTTGGAGAAGCTGTTGCTCATCACGAACGACGGGTGCCCGGTGGCGTTACCCAGGTTCAGCAACCGGCCCTCGGACAGCAGGATGATCGACTTGCCGGTGTCCGGGAACGTCCACAGGTCGACCTGCGGGCGGATGTTGGTCTTGGTGGCGCCCGACTTCTCCAGCCGCGCCACCTGGATCTCGTTGTCGAAGTGGCCGATGTTGCCCAGGATCGCCTTGTCCTTCATCGCCTTCATGTGCTCGAGGGTGATGATGTCCTTGTTGCCGGTGGTGGTGATGACGATGTCGGCCTCGCCGATCACATCCTCGACGCGCTTGACGTCGAAGCCCTCCATCAGCGCCTGCAGGGCGTTGATCGGGTCGATCTCGGTCACGGTCACCCGCGCGCCCTGGCCGGCGACCGACTCGGCCGAACCCTTACCGACGTCGCCGTAGCCGCAGATCAGCACCTTCTTGCCACCGATCAGCACGTCGGTGCCGCGGTTGATGCCGTCGATCAGCGAGTGCCGGCAGCCGTACTTGTTGTCGAACTTGCTCTTGGTGACCGAGTCGTTGACGTTGATCGCCGGGAACGCCAGGTCGCCGGCGGCGGCGAACTGGTAGAGCCGCAGCACGCCGGTGGTGGTCTCCTCCGAGACACCCTTGATCGACGCGGCGATCTTGGTCCACTTGTCCTTATCGGTTTCGAAGCGCTTGCGCAGCAGGTTCAGGAACACCCGGTGCTCGGTCGAGTCGTCCTCGTCGTCCGGCGGCACCACGCCGGCCTTCTCGTACTGCGCGCCGCGCAGCACCAGCATGGTGGCGTCGCCGCCGTCGTCCAGGATCATGTTCGCGGGCGCGGCGGCGCCGTCTTTATCGGGCCACGTCAGCACCTGCTCGGCCGCCCACCAGTACTCCTCGAGCGTCTCGCCCTTCCACGCGTACACCGGGACGCCCTTGGGCTCCTCGGGCGTGCCGTGCGGGCCGACGACCACCGCGGCGGCGGCGTGGTCCTGGGTGGAGAAGATGTTGCAGGACGCCCAGCGCACCTCGGCGCCCAGCGCGACGAGGGTCTCGATCAGCACCGCGGTCTGCACGGTCATGTGCAGCGAACCGGAGATGCGCGCGCCCTTGAGCGGCTGCACGCCGTGGTACTCGCGGCGCAGCGACATCAGACCCGGCATCTCCTGCTCCGAGAGCTCGATGTCCCGGCGACCGTAATCCGCCAACGACAGATCGGCGACCTTGAAATCGATGCCGTTTCGAACGTCGGGGGTGAGTGCGTTTTCGGTCGTCGTCATAGCGTGTTCTTCCTTTTTCGGCTCGCTCGCCTGTGGCTCGCTCGGATGAAAGCGGTAATTAGCTTAGGTATGTTCTTGCGCCACTGTAGTCGCGGGTCGGCGCGGACCTCGGCGCAGGGAAGGGCTCAGGGGACGTTGACGACGCCGTGCCGCTCGGCGAACGGCGTCATCAACCGGGCCAGATCGGCCGCCACGTCGTGGTCCGCCTCGGGCGGCATCGACACATAGCTCAGCGCCAGCCGCACGATGGCCCGCGCCAGCACGCCGGCGTCCTCGTCGCTGGTGGCCACCCAGCTGTGGGTCAGCGCGTTGGTCAGCCGCTCGGAGGCACGGTTGATGATGGGCGCGCTGTCGGTGGTGATGATCTGCAGCAGGTCGGGTTTGGCCACGCCGGTGAGCAGCGAGATCACCAGCGGGTCGGCCGACAGCTCGGTGAACAGGTCGCGAAAGCCCCGCAGAAACGCCTCATAGATGTTGCCGACGTTGGCTTCCAGCGCGGCGTTGACGGCGTCGACCAGCCGGTCGGCCAGGCGCAGGCCGTACCCCTGCGCCAGGCCTTGGCGCGAGCCGAACTCGTTGTAGATCGTCTGCCGGCTGACGCCCGCGGCGCGGGCGACGTCCGACAGCGTGATGGCCGACCAGTCGCGGGTCAGCAGCAGATCCCGCATCGCGTCGAGCACCGAGTCGCGCAGCAGGGCGCGCGAGGCCTCGGCGTACGGCATCCGCTTCACAGGCGCGACAATAGCGGCTTTGGCCGCCGCGTTGGCGGCGATCACGAACGGGCGATCTCCACCATCTCGAAGTCGGTCTTCGCCGCACCGCAATCCGGGCAGCTCCAGTCCTCGGGGATGTCGTCCCAGCGGGTCCCCGGGGCGATGCCGTCCTCCGGCCAGCCCTTAGCCTCGTCGTACTCGAATCCGCACTGCACGCAGACGAACAGCTTGTAGCCCTCGTTCATCGGTTCACTCCTGATAGTTCGAAATCGACTTTCTCGCGCACCGCACAATCGGGGCAGCACCAGTCCTCGGGGATGTCGGCGAAGGGCGTGCCCGGCCGAAAGCCTTCCCGCGGTTCGCCTTGCGCTTCGTCGTAGACGTAGTCACACCCCGGGCAGCGGTAGGCGGTCACGCGGCGTACTTCGCCAGCAGCTTCTCGCGCAGCCGCGGCGCGATGTTGACGCGGGTGATGTCGCCGTCGTAGTGCGCCAGCACCCGGTGATCCATCACCTTGCGCCACAGCGGCGGGAAGTAGGTGAGCGAGATCATCGACGCGTACCCGCTCGGCAGGTTGGGCGCACCCGCCATGCTGCGCAGCGTCTGGTAGCGCCGGGTCGGGTTGGCGTGGTGGTCGCTGTGCCGCTGTAGGTGATACAGGAACAGGTTGGTCACCACGTGGTCGGAGTTCCAGCTGTGCGCCGGGGTGCACCGCTCGTAGCGGCCGCTCGAATTCTTCTGCCGCAGCAGCCCGTAGTGCTCCAGGTAGTTGACCGACTCGAGCAGGCTGAACCCGAAGACGGCCTGGATCACGACGAAGGGGATCAGGCCCGGGCCGAAGACCGCGATCAGCGCGCCCCACAGCACCACCGACATCAGCCACGCATTGAGGACGTCGTTGGACGCGTACGTCTTCGGGTTCCAGGGGCTGGCGCCCTGCCGGCGAATCCGTTGCGCCTCCAACTTCAGCGACGAGCGCAGGCTGCCGATGACGCTGCGTGGCAAGAACTCCCAGAAGGTCTCACCGAAGCGGGCCGACGCGGGGTCCTCCGGGGTGGCGACGCGCACGTGGTGGCCGCGGTTGTGCTCGATGTAGAAGTGGCCGTAGCAGGTCTGCGCCAGGGTGATCTTGGACAGCCAGCGCTCCAGCGAGTCCTTCTTGTGGCCCATCTCGTGCGCGGTGTTGATGCCGACGCCGCCGAGCACGCCGACGGACAGGGCCAGGCCCAGCTTGCCCGCCCAGCTGAGCGCGCCGTCAAAGCCGAGCCAGCCCAGGTCCGAGGCGGTGAACAGGTAGGCGCCCATCACCACGCTGAGGTACTGGAACGGGATGTAGGAGTAGGTGCAGTAGCGGTAGTACTTGTCGTTCTCCAGCCGCTCCATGACCTCGTCGGGCGGGTTCTGCCCGTCGGGACCGAAACGCAGGTCGAGGATCGGCAACACGACCCAGAGCAGGATCGGCCCGATCCACAGCGGCACCTGCGCGGCGGCGTGCCAGCCCAACGTGTTGAGGCCCCAGATGAGCGGCAACATCACGAACAGCGCCGTCGGCGCGATCAGCCCCATCAGCCACAGGCGACGCTTCTTGTCCCGCCAGGCGAGCGGGTCGGTTTCCTGTCCCAGCTGCGCTTCGAATGTGGTCATCTGCCAAACCTCCTTGTGAGTCACGCCACGTTGAGGTTGGACAATACCGCTGTTTGCGTCTTCTGTCTAGACAAACACCGCGGTTTTGTAAAGCAGCTGCGGCTAGGGCACCGGGCTGTGCGGATCGACCTCGAGCGAGTCGCTGGGCTCGGCCTCCCCTTCCTCCCGCCGGCCCTGCACCGAGTGCCAGTAGCCATAGCCGGCGTAGATCGCCGTGCCCACCACCAGCCACACCCCGAACCGGACCCAGGTGAGCGCGGTGAGGTTGAGCATCAGCCACAGGCAGGCGGCGATCGACGCGATCGGGAGCAACGGCACCCACGGCGCCTTGAAACCGCGTTCCAGGTCCGGCCGGGTGCGGCGCAGCACGATCACGCCGGCCGAGACCAGCACGAAGGCGAACAGGGTTCCGACGTTCACCATCTCCTCGAGCTTGGTGATCGGAAACACCGACGCGGTCACGGCCACCACCAGCGCGACCAGCACGGTGATCCGCACCGGCGTGCCCCGCGCACCCGTCTTGGCCAGCGACCGGGGCAACAGGCCGTCGCGCGCCATCGCGAACAGGACCCGGCACTGGCCGAGCATCAGCACCATCACCACGGTGGTCAGGCCCGCCAACGCACCGATGGAGATGATCTTGCTCGCCCAGTGGATGCCGTTCGCGGTGAAGGCGGTGGCCAGGTTCGCCTGCCCGCGGCCGCGGACCGTCTTGAGTTCGGTGTAGGACACCATGCCCGACAGCACCACCG
>NZ_LZMG01000202.1:0-4442 GCF_001673615.1 Mycobacterium sp. 1245499.0 | reverse complement strand
TCGACGCCGACGTGCGTTCGCCGTCAACGAAATTCGCGACAGTGGTCAGGTTCGCGGTGGGGCTGACGATGGTCTGCACCGGCACATCGATGTTGAATATCTCGGACAAGAGTGTGGCGAAGGAAAAGGCGGACAGCGAATCACCGCCGAGCTCAATGAACTTCGCGTCGGCGCGTAGCGCGGTGTCGGCCGGCAGGCCCAGGGTGGCCGCGGCCGCCCGCCGGACCGTATCGATGGTGGGCAGCTCGCGGCTGGCGGCGCGCAGCTCGCCGAGTTGGTTGCCGTGGCTGGCCTCGATGTCGTCGTACATCGCGTCGAGGCGTTCGCCGTAGCGCGCCTTGAGGGCCGGGCGCAGCAGCTTGCCGACCCCGGACAGCAGCCCGTTGTCCCGGGTGAAACGTTGTGGCTCCAACAGAAAGTCGCGCGGGATCTCATACGGGTGCAGGTGGGCGTCCGCGGCGATCCGTTGCAGCGAGTCGGCGATCAGGGCATGGGCGTCCCCGTCGCCGATCGCGTCGGTGTTCGGCACGATCACCGCGAGCAGGAACGGCTGCTCGCTGCTGCCGTAGAGGAAAATCTGCCGGATGTACGGGCTCGTCGAGAAGGTGGCCTCCAGCTGGGAGACTGCGACGAACTCGCCCTGCGAGAGCTTGATCACGTTGTTGCTGCGATCCAGATACACCAGGTGGTCGGGCCCCAGCTCGGCCATGATGTCGCCGGTCTTGTAGAACCCCTCGTCGTCGAAGATCTTCGCCGACAGCTCCGGGTGTTTGAAGTAGCCGGGAATCACGTTGGCGGCCTTCAGGCGTAGCTCGCCGCGCGGATACGGCTTGTCGGTGGTCAGGTAGCCCAGCTCGGGGACGTCGACCAGCTTGTAGTCGGTCACCGGTGGGCGCCGGATCCGGCCGCTGCGCATGATGCCGCCGCCGGTCTCGGTGGCCCCGTAGCCGTCGGCCACCGGGATGTCGAGCAGCGATTCCATGAACGCGTGCATCTGCTTGGACAGCGGGGCGCTGCCGCACATCGCCGAAATGACCCGCCCGCCGATGAAGTCTTGGCGCAGTTCGGCTTTCACCGCCTCGTCGAGCTGCTCGCCGGAAAGCTCACCGCCGGCGCGCTGGTCGAGCTCTTTGCGGTAACGCCGAAAGAACATGTCGCACACCCGCGGAACCAGGTTCAACGCCGTGGGCCGGACCAGGCCGATGTCGTCGAACAGGGTGGACATGTCGCTCTTGGCGGCGAAGTAGTCGATGCCCCCGGAGGACAGCGTGGCGATCAGCCACTCCAACCCGTATACGTGGGATAGCGGCATGTACTGCAGGTGGATCGCCGGGATCAGCCTGCCGATGTCCACCGATGGACTGTGCGGTCGCTGCCAGGTCCGGGTCATCATGTCGGCGGTGTACATGGCGCCCTTCGGCGCGCCGGTGCTCCCCGAGGTGTAAATGAGTGTGGCCAAAGGGTTTTCGCCATCGGCGGGGACGAACACCGGAGGTGGTGGGAGCCGGCGGCCCGCGTCGAGTTCAGTGGACAGCGACACCACCTCGGCGCGGTGCCCGGCGTCGCGCAACCGCGCGCGGGCGTGGTCGTAGTGGCCGCGCTGTTCGTCGTCCTCGCTGGTGTAGTCGAACACCACCAGACGCTCGAGGAAGGGCGCGTCGATGACGACGTCGACCGCGGTGCCCAGGGATTCGACGCTCACCGCGAGGATGCGGGGTTGCGTCTCGGCGACGATCGGGCCGAGCTGGGCCGCCGTGGAACTGGTCTGCAGCGGCACGAACACCGCGCCCAACCGAATGCACGCCAGGTAATGCACGACGTAGTCGATGCTGGTGAAACCGAGGACCGCGACGAAATCGCCCGGCGCGAAGCCGCCGGCCAGGCCGGACTGCCACGCCGCGGCCAGCGCCGCGACCCGTTCCCCGAGCTCGCGGTAGGTGATGGTGTCGAATCCGGACAGCAGGGTGGTCGCCGCGCGGCCGGTCCCCGGATCGCGGACCACCTCGCAGCAGCGCTGCCCCAGCGCCGGCCGGTCGGCATAGCCGCGCAGATAGGTCTCGACGACCTCGGCCAGCCGCAATCCCGGGCGATGCGCGGCGTCGGTCACCTCCGGTGATGACGCGGCGGCCCGAAACTGCGGGTCGTTGGCGTACAGCTGCTCGACGCGTTCGGTCAGTCGCTGGTCGCGGCCCGGGTCGGTGACGGTCTCGGTCATCGGCGGCTTCCTCTCATCCCGGCGTCTGCCGCAGCCGTATACCCGTCCTGGCTGTGCCCAGTCAGCGCCATTGCCGTTCGATCGACTTGATCAGCGCGGTCAGCGTCGCGTTCACCGGCGCGGCAACGCCCACCCGGGCACCCTGGCGTGGCACCGCGCCGTTGATGAGGTCGATCTCGCTGACCCGCCGCGCCTCGTGGTCCAGCAGCGCCGACGGTTTGGCGTCGGGCATGTGCGCGCCGAAGGCGCGAACGTGTTCGACCGCGTCGGTGACGGCGACGGCGATGCCCGACGCCCGCGCGACGGTCCACGCCTCGGTGGCGGCCGCCTGGCTGACCGGCGCCATGTCGGGGTCGTCCATCACCTGCCCGACGGTCATGCCGGTGAGCGCGCACGGGGCGCTGTAGGCGGCGTTGCAGATCAGCTTCTCCCACTGCATGGCGGCGATGTCGGTGACCGCGGCCGCGTCGAATCCGGCCTCGGTCCAGGCCCGCGCGATAGTTTCGACGGTCGCGTGCGGCAGCGACGAGTACGCCCCGAACCGCATCGCCTTCATAACGTTGTGGCGGACGTGGCCGGGGGCCACGGTCGCCGCGCCGAATCCGCTGGCGATGCCGACGGCGACCCGCTGGTCGCCGACGATGCCGGCCACAATCTCCGCCGAGCCCAGCCCGTTCTGGATGGTCAGCACCGGTGTGCCCGCACGCAGCATCGGAAGTGCTTGCTGCGCACCGGTTCTCACGTCGGCGGCCTTCACGGCGAGCACGATCAGATCCATCGCCTCGTCCGGCGCGGTGGTGCTGGCCCGCAGCGGCACCACCCGGTCGTAGCCGGGGCCGGTGACCCGCAGGCCGTGCCGGGCGATCCGATCGACGCTGGGCTGGTGGCGGTCGATGGCCAACACGTCGTTGCCCGCCGCGGCCAGTCTGGCCGCATAGATGGAACCCATGGCGCCGCAGCCGATTACCGCGATCTTCATCCGCACTCTCCGTCTCAGGTGGTCAGCTCGGCGATCAATTCGGCCACGCCGGTCTTCTGCTCGAGCCCGAACCCCGCGGCGTCGCTCGGCGAGATCCGGCCCGCCGTCAGCGCGCAGGCATCGGGGTAGCCGCCGAACGGCGCGAACACGCCGGGGTAGGCCTCGCAGCCGCCCAGGCCCAGCCCGGCGGCGATGTGCAGGTTGATCAGGTGACCGCCGTGCGGGAACGCGAAGGCGCGATCGAAGCCGTGGGCCGCCGCGATGTCGAGCATCCGGAGGTATTCGGTCAGTCCGTAGCTCAGTCCCGGATCCATTTGGAAGACATCGTGATCGGGCCGCATCCCGCCGTAGCGCACCAGGTTGGTCACGTCCGGCACCGAGAAGAGGTTCTCGCCGGTGGCCACCGCGCCGTCGTAGCAGTCGGTCACCGCCCGGTTCAGCGCGTAATCCAGGGGATCGCCCGGTTCTTCGTACCAGCGCAGGCCGTAGGGGCCGAGCGCGGCCGCCCACCGGGTTGCCTCGTCGCGGTCGAACCGGCCGTTCGCGTCCACCGCGACCCGTCCGGCGTCGCCGACGATGTCGATGACGGCCTCGATGCGCGCCAGGTCCTCCTCCAGCGGGGCGCCGCCGATCTTCATCTTGACCGCGTCATAGCCCGCGTCGAGATACACGCGCATTTCGCGGCGCAGCTGTTCGACACCGCCGTGGGCGTAGTAGTAGCCGCCGGCGGCGTACACCGGCACCGACGGCGCGGGCGTTCGTCCGGCGTGGCGGGCGATGGTCACGCAGGCCGGCTCGTCGCGCAGCTTGGCGTTCAGGTCCCAGCAGGCCAGTTCCAGCGCGGCCGCGGCCGCGGCCCGGTCCCCGTGACCGCCCGGCTTCTCGTCGGCGAGCGCACACGCCAGGACCGCGGCGGGATCCAGCCATCCGGACCCGTCCAGCAGCTCGTCGGGGGAGGCCGCCAGCACCCGCGGGATCATCCGGTCGCGCAGGATCCCGCCCTGGGCGAACCGCCCGATCGAGTCGAAGGCCACGCCCACCACCGGCCGCCCGTGGCGGACCGCATCGGTGATCACCGCGACCAGGGAGACCGTGTGGCGGGAGAAGTCGACCACCGCGTTGGCGGGGCCGCCGCGCCGACCGCTGTCCAGGCCGACGGACCGTTCGACGATCGCCGTGATCCGCATCACCTGGTCGTCAAGCAGCCCGCGGCAGTCGCATACCGCTATCCAACTCGGGGCGCCGGGC
>NZ_LZMG01000201.1:0-1974 GCF_001673615.1 Mycobacterium sp. 1245499.0 | reverse complement strand
GCATTCCTGCGTAACTGCGGCGTTCATCCCGTCGTCGTGCACGGCGGCGGCCCGCAGATCACCGCGATGCTGCGCCGGCTCGGCATCCCGGGCGACTTTAAGGGCGGATTCCGGGTCACCACACCGGAAGTGCTCGACGTGGCCCGGATGGTGTTGTTCGGCCAGGTCGGCCGCGAACTGGTCAACCTGATCAACGCGCACGGACCGTACGCCGTCGGCATCACCGGCGAGGACGCCCAGTTGTTCACCGCCGTGCGGCGCAGCGTCACCGTCGACGGCGTGGCCACCGACATCGGCCTGGTGGGCGATGTCGAGATGGTCAACACCGCCGCCGTGCTGGATCTGATTGCGGCGCGGCGCATTCCGGTGGTGTCGACGCTGGCGCCGGACGCCGAGGGCGTGGTGCACAACATCAACGCCGACACCGCCGCGGCGGCGCTGGCCGAGGCGCTGCGCGCCGAGAAGCTGCTGATGCTCACCGATGTCGAAGGCCTGTACACCAGCTGGCCGGACCGCGGTTCGCTGGTCAGCGAAATCGACACGGCCACATTGTCACAACTGCTACCCACGCTGGAGGCGGGCATGATTCCCAAAGTCGAAGCGTGCCTGCGCGCCGTCACCGCGGGCGTGCCCAGCGCGCACGTCATCGACGGGCGGGTCGAACACTGTGTGCTGGTGGAGCTTTTCACCGACGCGGGCACCGGCACCAAGGTGGTGCGCCCGTGAGCCACACCGATGACGTCCGGCGGCGCTGGGAAGCCGTGATGATGAACAACTACGGCACCCCGGCGATGGCCCTGGCCAGCGGCGACGGCGCCGTGGTTACCGACGTGGACGGGAAGACCTACCTCGACCTGCTCGGCGGCATCGCGGTCAACGTCCTGGGCCATCGCCACCCCGCGATCATCGAGGCCGTCACCCACCAGATGTCCACGCTGGGCCACACCTCCAACCTGTATGCCACCGGACCGGGTCTGGCGCTGGCCGAAGAACTGGTAAGCCTGCTCGGCACCGATTCCCCGGCGCGGGTGTTCTTCTGCAACTCCGGGACGGAGGCCAACGAGGTGGCGTTCAAGCTGTCGCGGCTCACCGGGCGCACCAAACTGGTTGCCGCGCAGGAGGCTTTCCACGGCCGCACCATGGGATCGCTGGCGCTGACCGGTCAGCCCAGCAAGCAGGCGCCGTTCGCGCCGCTGCCCGGCGCCGTCACGCACGTGCCCTACGGCGACACCGACGCGCTGGCGGGCGCCGTCGACGACGCCACCGCCGCGGTGTTCCTGGAACCGATCATGGGGGAGAGCGGCGTCGTCGTGCCGCCCGAGGGCTACCTCGCCGCCGCCCGCGACATCACCGCGCGGCACGGGGCGCTGCTGGTGCTCGACGAGGTGCAGACCGGGATGGGCCGCACCGGAACGTTTTTCGCCCACCAGCACGACGGCATCACCCCGGACGTAGTGACGCTGGCCAAGGGGCTCGGCGGCGGCCTGCCGATCGGCGCCTGCCTGGCCGTCGGGCCGGCCGCCGACCTGATGACGCCGGGCCTGCACGGCAGCACCTTCGGCGGCAACCCGATCTGCGCGGCGGCCGCGCTCGCGGTGCTGCGGGTGCTGGCGGAGGAGAACCTGATCCGCCATGCCGAGGTGCTGGGCAAGTCGTTGCGCCACGGCATCGAGGCGCTGGCCCACCCGCTGGTCGACCACGTGCGCGGCCGCGGGCTGCTCTGCGGGGTGGCGCTCACCGCGCCGCGCGCCAAGGACGCCGAGGCGGCCGCGCGCCGGGCCGGGTTCCTGGTCAACGCGGCCGCACCCGACGTCATCCGGCTGGCGCCGCCACTGATCATCACCGACGCCCAGATCGACGGCTTCCTCGGCGCCCTGCCGAGCATTCTCGACGAGGCGGCCGCAGCATGACGCGCCACGTGACTAGGCACTTCCTGCGCGACGACGACCTGTCGCCCGCCGAGCAGGTCGAGGT
>NZ_LZMG01000200.1:0-578 GCF_001673615.1 Mycobacterium sp. 1245499.0 | reverse complement strand
GGGTCTGCCGTTGCCCACGCTGCTGGTCACCGCCACCGCGGCGACGGTGACCCGCTGGCGCGAGCTGCGCGGCCAGCCCACCCCGCCACCGCTGCTGGCGCTCGAAACACACGGCCGCGCAGACGGTTTGGTTGACGGCCCGGGCGCACACACCATCGACACCAGCGACACCGTCGGGCTGCTCAGCTCCATCTACCCGGTGAGGCTGGACTCGACCGACCCGCGCAGGGTGGGGGAGCAGCTGGCTTCCATCCCCGGCGACGGACTCGACTACGGGTTGCTGCGCTACCTGCGGGCCGACACCGCCGAGCGGCTCGCCGGCTTCCGGCCCCCGCAACTGCTGCTGAATTACCTCGGCGCCGCCCACGCCGACGGCGGCACGGGGCTGCGGCTCGAACGCGAGCTGCTCGCCGGCGCGTCGCCGGTGCCGGAGCCGGAGCTGGCCGTGCGTCATGAGCTCACCATCGCGGCGATGGTGCTGACCTTTGACGGGGAGCGGGTGCTGGCCGCGCAGCTCGCGCCAGCGGGTCACCGTCGCCGCGGTGGCGGTGACCAGCAGCGTGGGCAACGGCAGACCC
>NZ_LZMG01000199.1:0-2012 GCF_001673615.1 Mycobacterium sp. 1245499.0 | reverse complement strand
CGGCGCTGGTCCGGATGGCCGACGAGGTGTGCCTGCAGATGCACCTGCTGTACCTGTCGTTCGCGATCGCGGTGCGGGCCCGGGCGGCTAGCGAGCAGGAAGCCGTCGGCGTATGCACCCGGGGCCTGATCGGCATAGCGGGCGTGGCCGCCGAACGCATCCACCGGGCGCTGAAGCTTCCTGGCGGGATCGAAGGGGTATTGCGGGTCCTCGAGCTGCACCCGCTGCTGAACCCCGCGGATTACGTTGTCGCCGAGACGGAATCGAACCGGTTGCACGTCCGCCCGTCGCCGGCCCACGACGACGCCGCCTGGATCTCGTTGTGCTCGCCGGAATCCGTCCAACCGCTCCAGGCCATCGTCACCGCGGTGGAACCGCACCTGGCGGTCCGAGTTAGCGGGACGGCCACCGACTGGACGGCGGAGCTGATCGAAACCGATACGCCCGCCGAGGAACTGCCAGAGGTTTCGGTGGTCAGGGTCAGCGGCGGATCGACGTTCCAGTTCGAGCCCAGGCGTTCGCTGCCGCTGACGGTGTTGTAGCACAAAGCTTTTTGTCAAGGGGTTTTCGGTACCGCTTCGGTGACGCAAGCGCATCGAGCGGATACCAATGACATTGCGAAGCATCGGCTTTCCGCGTGTCCGCCGCTATCGTTAACGCTGGCCACCGACCCCTATGGACGAAGGTTTTCGCTCTATGTACGACCCACTCGGGTTGTCGATCGGGACCACGAACCTGGTCGCTGCGCGTAATGGAAGCCCACCGGTTACCCGCCGGTCCGTGGTTACCCTTTACCCGCACTGTGCTCCGAAAGTCGGTGCGCCCGAAGAGAACCCGTACCTCGCCGAGCCCGGCGTGCCGATGAAGGGCTTCATCGAGCGCATCGGTGATTCCGTCGCGCTGGTGTCACCCGACGGTTCCACGCACGACCCGGAACTGCTGACGGTGGAGGCGCTGGACGCGATGGTGCTCGCCGCGGGTGCGGACGCGGCATGCTCGGAGATCTCCATCGCCGTGCCCGCGCACTGGAAACCGGCGACGGTGCAGGCGCTGCGGGACGCCCTGCGCACCCATGTGGGCTTCGTGCGTAGCGGGATGGCGCCGCGGCTGGTCAGCGACGCCATCGCCTCGCTGACCGCGGTCAAGTCCGAGCTCGGACTGCCCGACGAGGGCGTGGTGGGGCTGCTCGACTTCGGCGGCAGCGGCACGTCGGCCACCTTGGTCGACGTCGCGGGGGATTTCGAACTCGTCAGCGCGACACTGCGTTACCCCGCGCTGTCGGGCGACGAGATCGACCAGGAGTTGCAGCTGCGTGCCTTCGAGGAGCTGGGCCACGGCAGTGGCCTGGACCCGGCCAGCACCGCCGGTGTCGGCCAGCTCGGCGAACTCAGGGAACAATGCCGCGCGGCCAAGGAGCGGCTCTCGGCCGACATGGCCACCGACATCGTCGCGGTGCTCGGCGGGCGCAGTTGCAGCCTGACGCTGACGCAGGACGACCTCGAAGAGCTGATCCAGGATCGGCTGACCGGCTTCATCTATGCCTTCGACGACATGCTGGTGCGCTACCGCAAGAGCTGGTCGGACCTGGCCGCGGTGGTCACGGTCGGGGGCGGCGCGCGCATTCCGCTTGTCACCGAACGTCTTTCGATGCACGGCCGCACGCCGATCCTCACGCCGGCGCAACCTGCCCTGGCCGCGGCAAGCGGGGCGCTGATCCTGGCTTCCCGCGGTGGCGAACTGGACCTGCGCACCCGGACCTCGATCGGGCTGCTCGCTTCGGCCGACGCCGCCGGTGACGTCGTCGACCTGGGCGCCGGCGACGTGCTGGTGATCGACGACGAGGCGCTGACCGATCGCGAATTGGCTTGGTCGCAAACCGAATACCCAGGCGACCTGCGGATGCGGTTCGGCGGGGAAACCTACGACGAAGACGGTCCGGCCGGCTGGTCGATGCGGCTCAACGTCATCCAGCCGCCGCGGGAACGCCGGCGCTGGCTGCGGCTTCGGTTCTC
>NZ_LZMG01000198.1:0-22497 GCF_001673615.1 Mycobacterium sp. 1245499.0 | reverse complement strand
GCGACCTCTTCGTCGTCGCGGTGCGCACGTCGCCGGACCGTCACCACGGCCTGTCGCTGCTGGTCGTCGACCCCACCACACCGGGGTTCTCCCGCGGCCGCAACCTGGACAAGATCGGCCTGCACGCCCAGGACACCAGCGAGCTCACCTTCACCGACATGCGGGTGCCCAGGGCCAATCTGCTCGAGGACGAGGGCAAGGGCTTCTACCAGCTGATGAAGAACCTGCCCCAGGAGCGGCTCGCGCTCGGGGTGGGGTCGACGACCAGCAGCGACAGGCCGTGGTGACGGTCCGGCGACGTGCGCACCGCGACGACGAAGAGGTCGCCGATCTGCCCGTTGGAGATGAAGGTCTTGGCGCCGTTGACGACGTAGTCGTCACCGTCGGGCACCGCCGTCGTGCGGATCCCGGCCAGGTCGCTGCCGGTGCCGGGCTCGGTCATCGCGATGGCGAGCACCGTCTCGCCGGTGACCACGCCGGGCAACCAGCGCCGTTGCTGTTCTGGGGTGGTCAGGTCGGTGAGGTAGGGCAGCACCACGTCGTTTTGCAGCGTGAAGGCGATGGCCTCGGCGGCCGCGCCCGCCCGCTGCAACTCGTCGATGACGATCGCGTTGTAGCGGAAGTCGGCCACGCCCGGGCCGCCGAGGCGCTCGGGTACGGAAAAGCCCAGCAGTCCGAGCTTTCCGGCTTCGATGAACAGCGCGCGATCCCACTGGCCGTCCCGTTCCCACTTCTCGTGATTGGGCACGACCGTCCGGTGCACGAAATCGCGTACCAATTCCCGGAACTGGTGATGCTCGGACGTGTACTCGAGGCGTGCGGCCATGGGTCTGTCGTCAGCGGAAGGCGTCGCTGCCGGTGAACGCCTGGCCGAGGACGAGCTGGTGCATCTCCGGTGTGCCCTCGTAGGTCAGCACCGATTCCAGGTTCACCATGTGCCGGATCACGGGGTATTCCAGCGATATCCCGTTGCCGCCCAATATGGTTCGTGCGGTCCGGCAGATCTTGATCGCTTCGCGGGTGTTGTTGAGTTTGCCGAAGCTGACCTGCTCGGGTCGCAGGCCCACGCTGTCCTTGAGGCGGCCGAGGTGCAGCGAGAGCAGCTGGCCCTTGTGCAGCTCGACCGCCATGTCGACGAGCTTGGCCTGGGTCAGCTGAAATCCGGCGATGGGCCGGCCGAACTGGGTGCGCTGCGTGGCGTAATCCAATGCGGCCTGCCACGCCGAGCGCGCCGCTCCCATGGAGCCCCAGACGATTCCGTAACGGGCCTCGGACAGACAGGACAGCGGCCCGCGCAGCCCCTTGGCCTCGGGCAACATCGCCTCGGCGGGCACCCGCACGTCGTCGAGCACCAACTCGCTGGTAATCGAGGCCCGCAGCGACAGCTTGTGATGAATCGTGTTGGCGGAAAAGCCCGGTGTCTTGGTGGGCACGATGAAGCCGCGAATCCCATCGTCGGTGGTGGCCCACACCACCGCGACGTCGGCCACCGAGCCGTTGGTGATCCACAGCTTGCGGCCGTTGAGCACCCAGTCCGAACCGTCTTGGCGCGCCCGGGTTTTCATCGCGGCGGGATCGGAGCCGACATCGGGTTCGGTCAACCCGAAGCAGCCGAGCAGCTCACCGGTGGCCATGCCGGGCAGCCATTCCTGCTTCTGCTCCTCGGACCCGAAATTCCAGATCGCGAACATGGCCAGTGAACCCTGCACCGAGACCATCGACCGAAGACCGGAGTCGGCGGCCTCCAGCTCCACGCACGCCAGCCCGTAGTGCACGGCCGAGGCGCCGCCGCAGCCGTACCCCTCCAGGTGCATGCCCAGCAGCCCGAGCTGACCGAACCCCTTGGCCAGTTCGCGCACCGGGAGGTCGCCGATCTCGAACCACTCCGCCACGTGCGGCAGCACGTTCTCGGCGCAGAATTCCCTGACGGTGTCGCGCACCGCCAGCTCGTCGCTGGATAGCGAGGCGTCGAGGCCGAGCGGGTCGTCGCGGTCGAAGGCGGGCGGTGTCTGAGTGCTCATGTCCTCAGCCTGCCACCGTCGGGCCGCCGGTTACCACCGCCGGACCGGCGGAGTGAATGGGGATTCATTGCTGACGAATCTAGGTTCACCGCGGCTGCGCGGTCAAGGATCATGCGACGTCCCGGTAGTCTCGCTGCATGCTTAGGCTCCGGGGGCCGGCCTGGCTCGCGGTGGATGTCATCGGCGTGCTGGTGTTCTGCGCCGTGGGTCGCCGCAGCCACGACGAAGGTCTCAACATCACCGGCGTCGCCGTGACGGCGTGGCCGTTTCTCACCGGCACCGTCGTCGGGTGGCTCGTCTCCCGCGCGTGGCGCCGGCCGACCGCGGTGGCGCCGACCGGGGTCGTCGTGTGGCTGTGCACGGTGCTCGTCGGCATGCTGTTGCGCAAGGCGACCTCCGCGGGCGTGGCGGCGAGTTTCGTGGTGGTGGCGACGACGGTCACCGCGCTGTTGTTGTTGGGCTGGCGAGTGGCCGCCGGGCTGGCCCTGCGGCGGCGCTCCGGCGTCTGAGGCGACCATGGCGCAGACGGTTGACGTGGCGGTGACCGCAACCTTCGGCGCGGCCGCGCGGGCGGTGGCCACCCACCAGGGCCTGCTGAACGATCCCTTCGCCGAGCCGCTGTTGTGCGCCGTCGGGATCGACTACCTCACCCGCGCGATCACCGATCACGTGTTCGCGGCCGACGAGGGCGACGACCCGGCCATGACGGCGCTGATGGACGCGCTGGCGGCGCACACGCGGTTCGTTGACGAATTCCTGGCCGACGCCGGCCGGGCGGGCATCCGGCAGGTGGTCATCCTGGCGTCGGGCCTCGACACCCGGCCGTACCGGCTGTGGTGGCCCAAGGGCACCACGGTCTACGAGATCGATCGGCCGGAGGTGCTCGACTTCAAAGCCGAGGTGCTGCGCGGGCTGGACGCCACATTGGCCACCCACCGCTGTGCGGTCGGCATCGAGCTGCGCCAGGATTGGCCGGCGGCGCTGCGCCGGGTCGGGTTCGACGCCGCCCAGCCCACGGTCTGGGTCGCCGAGCAGCTGCTCGTCGGCTACCTGCCGCCCGACGAGCAGAACCATGTGCTCGACGCCGTCACCGCCTCGAGCGCCGCCGGTAGCCGGTTCACCGCCGATCACATGCCCACCTGGAATCCGTTGCAGCTCGGGGCCGAGCGTGCATTCGTCGACGGCTGGCGACAGCGCGGTCTAGACGTCGACCTGGCCAGCCTGACCTATCCGGGCGAATACCATTACGTGCCAGAGTATTTGGCGTCCAATGGCTGGGAGACCGCCGGGCGCGGCCTCACCGAACTGCTGGGTGCGCTGGGCCTGGGCAGGCGGCGAAGCGCCGGAGCCGGCGACTCGGAGTTCATCCCGGAATACGTCACCGCGACACGCGTTTGAGTCTTGGTGATGCCGGAATCAACCACGCCCCGCGGCCGACTGCGGTTCGTGTCGGCCACTCACGACGACCCGCTGGCGCAACCGCTGCTGGCCGAACTGGCCGTCGAGTATGCGCAACGGTACGGCGGGACACCGAGCACCCACCTGACCTGGCTGCCCGTGCCGGAGGCCGAGTTGGCGCCGCCGGATGGCGGACTGCTGATCGGCATGGTGGACGGCGAGCCGGTGACCGGCGGCGCGTTTCGCCGGTACGACGCCGAGACCGCCGAGCTCAAGCGGATTTGGACCGACGCCAGGCACCGGCGCCGCGGTTACGCCAAGGCGCTGCTGGCGGCGCTGGAGGCCGAAACCCTGGCGCGTGGGTATCGGCGGCTCTACCTGATCACCGGGAACCGGCAACCGGAGGCCGAGGCGCTCTATGACGCGACGGGATACACCCGGATAACACCGGATCCACTGCCGTCGTGGGGCCCGTTCATTCCGATCGCCTTCGAGAAGTGGCTGGCTTGAGTTGAGTTCGGCGCCTGCGCCGGTCCTCGCCCTCGCCGGTCGAGTGTGAATCGTCGGTTTTCAGTGTGAATCCTTGGCGGCGACACGCCGACAACACCCGCCGTAGGTTCACACTGAAGACCCAGGATTCACGATCAAAGCCCGATGCGATCGATTTAGCAACCGGCACAACGCCTCTCCACTACTGAGCCAGCGAGATGGCGCGCGCAGTCGCTTCCCGGATCGGGCCGCGCCACACGTCGCCGTGACCGGGCAGCAGCACCTCGGTGTCCAGCAGGGCCAGCGCGTCCAGGCTGCGCAGCGAGTTCTGCTGGCTGTGGCTGAACACCGCGGGCAGCAGCTGCGGCCCACCCCGACGCAGCAGTGGGTGCCCGGTGATCAGCGCGTCGCCGCTGACCAGCACCCCGTCCACCACGTACGAGCAGTGCCCGCTGGTGTGCCCGGGGGTGAACACCGGCCGCGGGTGCCCCGGCAGCCCGGCGGCCACCTCGGCGGTCAGTGGCCGGGTGGAGGGGATGCCGTCGCGGATCAGGCCGCCGCTGCGCAACACGTGCAGGCCCCACGCCGCCCAGCGCGGCCGCCAAATACGCAGGGCCACATCGAAAACCGACGCCTGTTCCAGGTATTCGCGTTTGGCGTGGCCCACTTCCTCGGCGTGGCAGTACACGGCGGTGCCGTATTCGTTGGCGAGCCAGATCGCCGAGCCCAGGTGGTCGATGTGGGCGTGCGTGAGCAGGACGGCCCGCACGTCACCGGGGCCGTAGCTCAGCTCCCGCAGCGACGACAGCACGTCCTCGCGGTCGCCGGGATATCCGGCGTCGATCAGCAGCACGCCGGTGCCGTCGACGACCAACGTCCAGTTAACGGCCTCGCCCCGGGCGAGGTAGACCGTGTCGGTCACTTGGACGAGGGTTGGCGCCGATCCCATGCCCGCGAGTGTAGAAGCCGGGCGTAGCGGGTCGCGACCGTCAGCACAGGAGCGATCGCAAGCGCGGCGAAGCCGGGCGTAGCGGGTCGCGACCGTCAGCCAGGAGCGATCGCAAGCGCGGCGAAGCCGGGCGTAGCGGGTCGCGACCATCAGCACAGGAGTAGAAAGAACGAGTGGCTGAACTGAAACTCGGATACAAAGCGTCCGCTGAACAATTTGCACCGCGCGAGCTCGTCGAACTCGCTGTCGCCGCCGAGGGGCACGGCATGGACAGCGCAACCGTCAGTGACCACTTCCAGCCGTGGCGGCACGAGGGCGGACACGCGCCCTTCTCGCTGGCCTGGATGACCGCCGTCGGCGAGCGCACCAAGAGGCTGGTGCTGGGCACCTCGGTGCTCACCCCGACCTTCCGCTACAACCCCGCCGTCATCGCGCAAGCGTTCGCCACGATGGGATGCCTGTACCCGGACCGCATTTTCCTGGGCGTCGGCACCGGCGAGTCGCTCAACGAGATTGCCACCGGTTACGAGGGCGAGTGGCCGGAGTTCAAGGAACGCTATGCCCGGCTGCGCGAATCGGTGCGGCTGATGCGCGAGCTGTGGCTGGGCGACCGGGTGGACTTCGAGGGCGAGTACTACCACACCAAGGGCGCCTCCATCTACGACGTGCCCGAGGGTGGCATCCCGATCTACATCGCCGCGGGCGGTCCCCAGGTGGCCAAGTACGCGGGCCGCGCCGGCGACGGCTTCATCTGCACCTCCGGCAAGGGCGAGGAGCTGTATAAGGACAAGCTGATGCCCGCCATGAAGGAGGGCGCGGAGGCGGCAGGCAAGAATCCCGACGACATCGACCGGATGATCGAAATCAAGATCTCCTACGACACCGACCCGGACAAGGCGCTGGAGAACACCCGGTTCTGGGCGCCGCTGTCGCTGACGGCCGAGCAGAAGACCAGCATTCACGACCCGCTGGAAATGGAGAAGGCCGCCGACGAGCTGCCGATCGAGCAGGTGGCCAAGCGCTGGATCGTGGCGTCGGATCCCGACGAGGCGGTCGAAAAGGTCGGCCAGTACGTGAAATGGGGCCTGAACCACCTGGTGTTCCACGCGCCGGGGCATGACCAGCGCCGGTTCCTGGAGCTCTTCGAGAAGGACCTGGCGCCGCGGTTGCGGCGGCTGGCCTAAGCGGTCTGCGGCGCCGTGCCCGTCCAGTGACAGCGATCTATATCGCGGCCCCCGAGCCGGAGACCGGCAAGTCGACGATCGCGCTGGGGCTGCTGCACCGGTTGACCGCCACGGTCGCCAAAGTCGGTGTGTTCCGCCCGATTACGCGCTCCGACGACGGCGAGGACCGCGACTACATCCTGGAATTGTTGCTGTCGCGGACCACCGCGGGTCTGACCTACGAGCAATGCGTCGGCGTCACCTATGCGCAGCTGCACGCCGACGGTGACGCGGCCATCGCCGCCATCGTCGACGCCTACCACGCGGTGGCCGAGGCGTGCGACGTGGTGGTGATCGTCGGCAGCGACTACACCGACGTGACCCGGCCCGCGGAGCTTTCGACCAACGCGCGCATCGCGGTCAATCTCGGTGCGCCGCTGTTGCTGACGGTCAGTGGCAAGGGGCGCACGGCCGCCGAGGTCGCCAGCGTCGTCGAGGTCTGCCTGGCCGAGCTGGACGCCCAGCACGCCCACACCGCCGCCGTGGTGGCCAACCGCTGTGAGCCGGCCGAGCTGACCGAGGTCGCGCAGGCCCTGCGCAAATTCGCCCAGCGCACCTACGTGCTGCCCGACGCGCCGCTGCTGTCCGCGCCGACGGTGGCCGAGCTGGAAAAGGCCGTCGGCGGGGCGCCGGTCAGCGGCGAAGAGTCACTGCGCGAACGCGAGGTCACCGGCGTGCTGGTCGCCGGGATGACCGCCGACCACGTCCTGGAACGCCTGCGCGACGGCATGGCGGTCATCACCCCCGGCGACCGCTCGGACGTAGTACTGGCCGTGGCCAGTGCCCATGCGGCCGAAGGCTTTCCGTCGCTGTCGTGCATCGTGCTCAACGGCGGTTTCCAGCTGCATCCGTCCATCGCCGACCTGGTCGCCGGGCTTCGGCTGCGCCTGCCCATCGTCGCCACCGCGCTGGGCACCTACGACACCGCCAGCGCGGCGGCGTCGGCCCGGGGCCGGGTCACCGCGACCTCGCAGCGCAAGATCGACACCGCGCTGGAGTTGATGGACAGCCACGTCGACGTCCCCGATCTGCTTGCCCAGCTTGCGATTCCGATTCCCACCGTGGTCACGCCGCAGATGTTCATTCACCAGCTGACGCTGCAGGCACGCGCGGACCGCAAGCACATCGTGCTACCCGAAGGCGACGACGACCGCATTCTGCAGTCGGCGGGCCGGGTGCTGCAGCGCCGCGTCGCCGACCTGACCATCCTGGGCGACGAAGCCCAAATCCGCCAGCGCGCGGGAGAACTCGGGGTGGACCTGGGCGACGCGACCGTGATCGATCCGCGCAGTAGCCCGCTGCGCGACGAGTTCGCCGACCAGTACGCGCAGTTGCGCAAGGCCAAGGGTGTCACGGTCGAGCAGGCCCGCGAGGCCATGCGCGACGCCACGTATTTCGGCACCATGCTGGTGCAGAACTCCCATGTCGACGGCATGGTGTCCGGCGCCGCGCACACCACGGCGCACACCGTTCGGCCGGCATTCGAGATCATCAAGACGGTCCAGGACGTCTCGACGGTGTCCAGCATCTTCCTGATGTGCCTGCCGGATCGGGTGCTGGCCTACGGTGACTGCGCGATCATCCCGAACCCGACGCCCGAGCAGCTGGCCGACATCGCCATCTCCTCGGCACGCACCGCCGCCCAGTTCGGCATCGAACCGCGGGTGGCGATGCTGTCCTACTCGACCGGCGACTCCGGCGCCGGTGCGGACGTCGACAAGGTCAGGACGGCAACGGAATTGGTGCGCAAACGCGACCCCGACCTGCCGGTGGAGGGGCCCATCCAATACGACGCCGCGATCGAACCGTCGGTCGCGGCCACCAAATTGCGGGACTCGCCGGTGGCCGGTCGGGCCACGGTGCTGATCTTCCCCGACCTCAACACCGGCAACAACACCTACAAAGCGGTGCAGCGCAGCGCCGGCGCGCTCGCCATCGGGCCGGTGCTGCAGGGCCTGCGCAAGCCGGTGAACGACCTGTCGCGGGGCGCGCTGGTCGAAGATATCGTCAACACCGTGGCCATCACCGCGATCCAGGCGCAGGGGCGGCCGTGACGGAAACGAGTGGCTCCCGCCTGGTGCTGGTGATCAACTCTGGCTCGTCGTCGCTGAAATACCAAGTGGTCGACCCGGATTCGGGCACAGCCCGGGCGACGGGCCTGGTGGAGCGGATCGGAGAGGAATCGTCGTCGGTTCCCGATCATGACGCCGCGCTGCGCCACGCGTTCGACGCGTTGGCCGATGACGGTATCGACCTGAAGACGAGCGGCATCGTCGCGGTGGGGCACCGAGTGGTGCACGGCGGCAACGCCTTTTATCAGCCCACGCTGCTGGACGACGCGGTGATAGGCCGGCTGCACGAGTTGTCGGAGTTGGCCCCGCTGCACAATCCGCCCGCGCTCAAGGGGATCGAGGTCGCGCGCAAACTGCTGCCCGACATCGCCCACATCGCGGTCTTCGACACCGGATTCTTCCACGACCTGCCGCCGGCGGCAGCCACCTACGCGATCGACCGCGACCTCGCTCAGCGGTATCAGATCCGCCGATACGGGTTCCACGGCACGTCGCACCGCTACGTCAGCGAGCAGGCCGCCGCCTTCCTGGAGCGGCCCGTCGGCGACCTGAAACAGATTGTGCTGCATTTGGGTAACGGTTGCTCCGCCTCGGCGATCGCCGGTTCCCGGCCGCTGGACACCTCGATGGGGCTGACCCCGCTGGAGGGGCTGGTGATGGGTACCCGCAGCGGCGATATCGATCCCAGCGTCGTCGGCTACCTGTCGCACACGGCCGACATGGGCGTCGACGACATCGAGTCCATGCTCAACCAGCGGTCGGGCGTGCTGGGCCTGTCCGGTCAGCGCGACTTTCGCCGGCTGCGGACCATGATCGAATCCGGTGACCAGGCAGCGCAATTGGCCTACAGCGTGTTCACCCACCGGCTGCGCAAGTACGTCGGCGCCTACCTGGCGGTGCTGGGGCACACCGACGTCATCAGCTTCACCGCCGGGATCGGCGAGAACGACGCCGCGGTGCGCCGCGACGCGATGGCCGGCATGGAAGAACTGGGCATCGTGCTCGACGAGCGCCGTAATCTCGGCGGCGGCAAGGGGGCGCGCCAGATCTCGGCCGACGACTCACCGATCGCGGTGCTGGTGATCCCGACCAACGAAGAACTGGCCATCGCCCGCGACTGCGTGAGCGTGCTAGGCGGATAAGTAGCCGATACCGTGCGCTCGGGGCCTGTGCATAGACGCGCCCGCGGACCGCGTTCGACGTGAGATGGTTCGCGGCATGAGGCAAGTGCCGTTTATCGGCAGCGAGGAGCTGGCGTCGGGAAGGCTGAGTCGCCACCAGCTGCGGGCGGCCTACCGCGCGGTGTTTCCGAACGTGTACGTGCCCGCACACGTGGAGCCGTCGCTGCGGGTGCGCATCCGCGCGGCCTGGCTGTGGTCGGGCCGCAGGGCGGTCATCGCGGGAGCGGCCGCGGCGGCGCTGCACGGCGCCGAATGGATTCCCGACGGCGTGCCTGTTGAGCTGATCCATCCCAACACCCGTCCCCCGAACGGCGTGTTGACGCATCGGGAAACGCTGTATGCCGGTGAGACTCAGCGCCAGGACGGTCTGCCCGTCACCACACCGGAGCGAACCGCCTTCGACATCGGGCGGCGGGGCGCGGTGCGGTCCGCCGTGGTGCGGCTCGACGCCCTCGCGCGCGCAACGGGTTTCAAGGTCGACGACGTGCTGCGGGTCGCGATCGCGCACCCTCGATCGCCCGGGCTGCGGGCGTTAGAGGCCGCGCTCGAGCTGGTCGACGCGGGCGCGCAGTCGCCCCGGGAAAGCTACCTGCGGCTGCTGCTCATCGACGCGGGACTGCCGCGGCCGCAGACCCAGATCCCGGTGCTGGGGGCCGACGGCCTGCCGATCGCCTACCTGGACCTGGGCTGGCCGGACGCCATGGTCGGCGTCGAGTATGACGGCGACCAACACCGCACCGACCGACGCCAGTACGTCAAGGACATTCGCCGGATCGAAACGCTGGAGCGGCTGGGCTGGATCGTCGTCCGGGTCGTCGCGGAGGACCGGCCCGCCGCGATCATCCACCGGGTGCGTGCAGCGTTGACGAAATCGACTGTGAAATAGCGGCTTTCAGTGTGAAACCACGGTGTGGTTTGTCGGCGTGTCGCCGCCCAGGGTTCACACTCAACGCCCACGATTCACACTCGACGGGACGCGGGCCGGATGCCGCGCCCAAACGGGCGCCCAACCGGGCCCCGAGTCGCGCCCAACACGAACCCCTAGAACGTGCTGGTGGGGCGAACCCGGTTCGCCATGTCCACCAGCGCGTAGCGGTGCCGCTGGGTGGGGGCGACGCGGGCCAGGTTGCGCAGCGCCGCCTCGACCCCGAGCCGCAGCCCGTGCTCGGTGAACGGGAAGCCCAGGATGTGGTTGGTGCTGGCCTTGTTGTCCTCCAGCCAGTCCATCGCGCAGCCGAGCACCAAGGCGCGGATCTGCAGCACGCGGGGCTCGGTGGGCGGCAGCGCCTCCACCCGCCGCGCCGCGTCGCGGATGTCCTCCTCGGTGATCTCGCTCTTGGTGCGTCCGGATAGCAGCGTCACCGCGCTGGTCAGCCGCGCGGTGGTGAAGTGCCGGGAGGTGGCGGGCACCTCGTCCAGCGTGCGCACCGCGGCGGCCCGATCCCCTTCGGCGGACAGTGATCTGGCCAACCCGAACGCCGCCGAGATCACCCCGTCGTTGGTCTTCCACACCGTCTCGTAGAACTTGTGGTCGTCGACGTCGCCGGCCAGCTCGGCGGTGGCGGCCAGCGCCAGCTTGGGCGCCAGCTCGCCGGGGAAGGTGTCCAGCACTTCGGTGAAATGCGTTGTGGCCGAGTCGTAGTCGCCGGTGAGCAGCTCCGCGACGGCCTTGTACCACACCAGCCGCCATTGCCAGCCCACCCGCTCGGCCAGGTCGTCGAGCTTGCGGGTGGCCTTGGCCACGTCGCCCAGGTCCAGCAGCGCGCGGACCTCCATCAGCGGCAGCTCCACCGACTCGGACACCTCCACGCCGTCGGCGTCCAGCGTGCCGTGCCGGGCCGCGCGCAACGAATCGAGCGTCTGCACCGGCTGGGACAACACCGTCGCCTGTAGGACCGGGGCGGCGACGTCGGCCGGATCGACCAGCGGAACCTGCAGTGCCGTAACGATTTCGCGCGCGGTCAGCTTCTCCGAGTGAACCTGGCCGTCCAGGTACACGTCGGTGTGCGCGACCAGCAGGTCCACCCCGAACGTCGAGCGGCTGGGGGAGAAGATCGTCGACAGGCCGGGCCGCGGGATGCCGGTGTCGTGGGCGACCACCTCGCGCAGCACGCCCATCAGCTGGGCCGACATCTCCTCGGTGCTGCCGAACCGGCGCCGCGGGTCGGGGTCGGTGGCGCGGCGCAACAACCGGCGGAAGGAGTCGTAGGTGGTCAACACCGGGTCGTCCTCGGGCAGGCCGTCGACGTAGCGGCCGTTGCGCGTCTGCAAATTCAGCGTCAGCGCGGCCAGTGTGCGGCCCACCGTGTAGATGTCGGTGGCCACCGTCGGCCCGGTCCGCACGATCTCGGGGGCCTGGAATCCCGGTGTGCCGTAGAGGTATCCGAACGAATTGATCCGCGACACCGCGCCCAGGTCGATCAGCTTGAGCTGCTCCTCGGTGCGCATGATGTTCTCCGGCTTCAGGTCGTTGTAGACCAGGCCGATGGAGTGCAGATAGCTCAGCGCGGGCAGGATCTCCAGCAGGTAGGCGACGGCCTCGGCGACGGGCAGCTTCTCACCCTTGCCGTGCTTGAGCGGCTGCCCACCGACGTACTCCATGACGATGAGGCCGACCGGATTGTTGTGCTGATCCTTGTGCTCGACGAAGTTGAAGATCTGCACGATCTGCGGGTGGACCACCTCGGCGAGGAACTGTCGTTCGGCCATCGCGATCGCCTGGGCCTCCGCGTCGCCGGAGTGCACCAGACCCTTCAGCACCACCGGCCGGTCGTTGACGTTGTGGTCGACCGCCAGATAGACCCACCCCAGGCCGCCGTGGGCGATGCAGCCCTTGACCTCGTACTGGCCCGCGACGATGTCGCCGGGATTAAGTTGCGGCAGAAAGGAATACGGGCTGCCGCAGGACGGGCACCAGCCCTCCGACGTGCCCTTGGCTTTCTTGCTGGACCGGCCCACCGGTTTTCCGCAGTTCCAGCAGAAGCGCTTGGATTCCGGCACCACCGGATTGGTCATCAGGGCTTCGAGCGGGTCGATGTCGCGTCCGCGCGGGATCTCGACCAGGCCGCCGCCGAGCTGGCGGACCGCGGGCAGCGATCGCGTCGCGACCGTCAAGCGGTCCTGCGGATCGGTGTCCAGGGCGCCCAGCGAGATGTGCGGAAAGTCGTCGTCATCGTCGTCGTCGTCGAAATCGGGACGGAACAGCGCCTGGGTGGCCTGCAGCCGCCCGGTCGCCGCGCCGGTCTGGACGTCGGCCGGCTGGGTGCCCGGGGCCACGTCCGCCACGTCTTCCGGGTCGGATTCCGGCTGCTCGGTTTGCTTGTCCGGCTCGGCCATCAGTCCAGATACCTCGGCGTGGGCGGGGCCGGCGCGGGACCCAGCACCGTCAACCACTTGCGGTACAACGTGTTCCACGTACCGTCCCGGCGGATCCGTTCCAGGGTTCCGTTGACGAACCGCACCAGTCCGGTGTTGTTCAGGTTGACCCCGATGCCATAGGGCTGGGTGGCCATGTTGGGCCCGACGATGTGCAGATACGGATCCTCTTCGACCAGCCCGGCCAGGATCGAGTCATCCGTGCTGACCGCGTCGATCTCGCGCTGCTGCATCGCCACCAGGCAGTCGGCCCAGTTGACCACCGACACCACGACCGGCGGCGGATCGATCTGCTGGATGCGGTGCAGCGACGTCGTGCCCTTGGCGACGCAGACGCGCTTGCCGGACAGGTCGGAGACCTTGACGATCGACGAGTCGCGCGGGGCCAGGATGCGCTGGTTGGCGTCGAGGTAGACGGTCGAGAAGTTCACCAGCTTGCGCCGGTCGCAGGTGATGGTCATGGTCTTCACCACGATGTCGACCTCGGAGTTCTGCAGCGCGGTGACCCGCTCGTCCGACGACAGGATCCGGTACTCGACGTGCGAGGGCGCCCCGAAGATGTCGCGCGCGATCTCGCCGGCGATGTCGACGTCGAAACCGGTGATCTCGCCGGTGATCGGGTCGCGGAAGCTGAACAGGTTGCTGCCGATGTCGAGGCCGACGATCAGCCGGCCGCGGGCGCGGATGTCGGCGACGGCGGCGTCGGCCTCCGCCTTGGTGGGGAAGGGCCGCAGGCTGGCGGTCAGGTCGCAGTTCTGGTTCGGGCCGTCGGGCGGCAGCGGCGGCTGCGGCGGCAACTGCTCCATGCCGACCGGTGTCGGCGGCGGCAACGTCGGCACGCTGGCCACCCGCAACGACTCCGTGTGCCCGCAACCTGCCAGCACCACCACCGCGGCGGCCGCGGCGCCCGCCCGGCGAAGCATCCGCAGGCCGAGCATCATCGATACTCTTTCAGCCTCGGCCACAGGCCCAGCGCCACCGCGATGGCGGCGCCGAGGCTGAGCACCACGCCACCCACCTGGGCGCCGGACAGTCCGCTGCGCGCGTTGATGACGTCGTTGCGCAGCGTGATGCGGCCCTGATCCATGGCCTTGACCAGCTCGTCTTCCAGCTTGTCGAACGCGGGGGTCGAGTCTTCCTCGCTGCTGCCCAGCGCCACCTGCGTCGCGGCCCGGTAGTTACCCACCGAGATGTAGGAGGTGATCCGGTCGTTGGCCTGCCGCCAGCGCAGCAACAGCTGGTCGGCGCCCTCGAGGTCCGGCTTGTCGACGGCGTCGCTGCGGGACATGTACTGGTCGAGCTGGCGGTGCATGGAATCGATGCGCTGGTAGAAGGATTGCTTGCGTTTCTCCTCGTCGCCGCGGCGGATCAGCGACAGGGTTTCGTCGGCGCGCGCCTGCTGGGCGGTGATCGCGACGTTGGTGACGGTCTTGAGGGATTCCGCGGCAGTGTCCTTCGCACTACGACTGGCCGTCGTAGAAATGGTCAGCGCAGTTCCAACCCAAACCACCATGACGAGAATAGCGAGTGCGCCCACCACCAGGCCCGGGTTGATTCGGCGGCGGGTGCGCCGCGCCAGCCAGCGGTGCGAGAACGCGCCGAAGATCACGGTGGCGCCGACCACCATGATCACCGGGGCCGGGATCTGCGTCGACGCGGTGGTTTCCGCGTCCACCCGCTCCGACGTCGCCTGATACAGCCGCGCCGCGTCGGGCAGGATCGTCGACTGCATCAGGCCCGAAGCCTCCGACAGGTACGACGAGCCGACGGGATTCCCCTCCCGGTTGTTGGTCCGGGCGATTTCTATCAGGCCGGTGTAGACGGCCAGCTCGGCGTTGATCCGGCCCAACAGCTGCACCAGCGGTTCGTCGGTGAGCCCGCTCGAGGCCCGGGTCACGGCGACGGACGCGTCGGTGATGGCCTGCTCGTAGCGCTGGCGCACCGGCTGTGGTTCCGCCTCGGCGATGAACGCGGTCGCCGCCGCGGCGTCGGCCACCGACAGGGTGGTGTAGAGCCGGCCGGCGGCGAACGACAGCGGCTCGGTGTGGTTGAGCACCGTGGTCAGCACCTGCTGCCGGTGGTTGATGGTGGTCGAGGTGGCGAAGGCGCTGATGCCGCCGAGCGCGGCCAGCACGATGCCGATGGTCAAGATGCGCCCCGGCGTCGTGGAGATGAACCACCAGCGGGGATGAGCCGGTTCGGCCGGCGACCGCGATCCCTGCGGCTCGGTCGACGGGTGTGCCAGCTCAACCGTCACGTTTGATCAGCCCTCATCTCTCGGCCACTCGATTTCGCTGCACGGACCTCTATAAGCGAAGTCTAAGAGCATGTTCGGGTGGATGGGTGGAGGCAGACGCAATTGGCGACGCCCCAACCAAGTCTGCATATCCTGAATCGGTGCAGGGCGACGGTGACGGTTGGGTGATCTCCGACAGCGGCGCCCATTACTGGGGCCGGTACGGCGCGGCGGGTTTGCTGCTGCGGGCCCCGCAGTCCGACGGTACGCCCGCGGTGCTGCTGCAGCATCGCGCCGTGTGGAGCCATCAGGGCGGCACCTGGGGGCTGCCGGGCGGCGCCCGGGACAGCCACGAAACGCCCGAGGAGACCGCGGTCCGCGAGGCGAACGAGGAGGCCGGGTTGCTCGGCGAGCGGCTGGCGGTGCGCGCCACGGTGGTCACGGCCGAGGTCGCCGGCATCGCCGGCACGCAGTGGAGCTACACCACCGTGATCGCCGACGCCGACGAGTTGCTGCACACCGTGCCCAACCGGGAAAGCGCCGAGATGCGCTGGGTCGCCGAAAACGAGGTGGCCGACCTGCCGCTGCACCCGGGCTTCGCCGCCAGCTGGCAGCGGCTGCGCACCGCGCCGGCGGTGTTGCCGCTGGGCGACGGCGACGAGCGGCGGCGATACCTGCCGCGCACGATCGAGATCGAGACCGGCGTCTTCGTCTGGTGCATGCCCGGGCCCCCGGCGCAGGCCGACCAGGCGCCCTCGCAGCTGGCCCGCCGGATCAGCGCGCTGCTGCCAGCGCCGAACTGAGCCGCGTGGCCGCGGCCCGCGGGTCGGCGGCCGCCGTGATGGCCCGCACCACCACGATGCGCCGGGCGCCGGCGTCGAGCACCTCGGGCAGCCGGCGCTCGTCGATGCCGCCGATGGCGAACCACGGCTTGTCGGTTCCCAGCCCGGCGGCCACCTTCACCAGCGGCAGGCCCGGTGCCGCGCGGTCCGGTTTGGTAGGCGTGGGCCAGCACGGCCCGACGCAGAAGTAGTCCGCTTCGCTGCGCGCGGCCGCGGCGGCCTGATCGGCGCTGTGGGTGGACGAGCCGAGCAGCACGTCCGTCCCGACGATGTCGCGCGCGATCCCCAGCGGCAGGTCGCCCTGGCCGAGGTGCAGCACGTCGGCCCCGGCCGCGCGGGCGATGTCGGCGCGGTCGTTGACGGCGAACAGGGCGCCGTGCCGGCGTGCCGCGGCGGCCAGGACCTGACACGCCGCCAGCTCCTCACGCGCCTCCAGCGGGCCGAACCGCTGCTCACCGGCCGAACCCTTGTCGCGCAGCTGGATGATGTCCACGCCGCCGGCCAGGGCGGCGTCGGCGAATTCGGCCAAATCGCCGCGCTCACGGCGCGCGTCGGTGCACAGATAGAGTCGCGCCGCGGCCAGCCGGGCAAGAGGTTGATGCACACCGAGACGCTAGCGCGCTAGCGTGGAGCCGAAGAGAACCACCAGACACGGGAGTCCCGGGTAGTCGAGGCGACTGCGGGGCTGAGAGTGGGCACAGCCGGAGCGACCCGGACCTGCCCTTACCGTCACACCTGATCCGGATCATGCCGGCGAAGGGAGGCTCGAGAATGACCGGGATGCCCTCGGGACCCCCACTGGGGTCCCTGGCCGTCGTCGGCGGCGGCGTCATCGGGCTGGCGGTGGCGCGCCGCGCCGCGCAGGCCGGCTGGTCGGTGCGGGTGCATCGCAGCGACCACCAGGGCGCATCCTGGGTGGCCGGCGGCATGCTGGCGCCGCACAGCGAAGGCTGGCCCGGCGAGGAGCGGTTGCTGCGGCTGGGCCTGGAATCGCTGCGGCTGTGGCGCGAGGGCGGTTTCACCGACGGGCTGCCGCCCGGGGTGGTCACCGCGCGCGAGTCGCTGGTGGTGGCCGTCGACCGCGCCGACGTCGCCGACCTGCGCACCGTCGCGGACTGGTTGTCCGGCCAGGGGCACCCGGTGGTCTGGGAATCGGCGGCCCGCGACGTCGAACCGCTGCTGGCGCAGGGCATCAGGCACGGCTTCCGGGCGCCCACCGAACTGGCCGTGGACAACCGCGCGGTGCTCGACGCGCTGGCCGCCGAGTGTGAGCGCCTCGGGGTGCGGTGGGCGCCGGCGGTGCACGAGCTGTCGCGCGTCGAGGCCGACGCGGTGGTGATCGCCAACGGCATCGACGCGCCGGCGTTGTGGCCGGGCCTGCCGGTGCGCCCGGTGAAGGGCGAGGTGCTGCGGCTGCGGTGGCGCAAGGGTTGTATGCCGTTGCCGCGGCGGGTGATTCGCGCCCGGGTGCACGGACGGCAGGTGTACCTGGTGCCCCGCGCGGACGGAGTGGTCGTCGGCGCCACCCAGTACGAGCACGGGCGCGACACGGCCCCGGTCGTGTCGGGGGTGCGCGACCTGCTCGACGACGCGTGCGCGGTGCTGCCGGCGCTGGGCGAATACGAGTTGGCCGAATGCGCCGCCGGGCTGCGCCCGATGACCCCGGACAATCTTCCGTTGGTGCATCGCCTGGATGCGCGGACGCTGGTCGCCGCGGGCCACGGCCGGTCGGGATTCCTGTTGGCGCCCTGGACGGCAGAACAGATCGTGTCCGAACTGGCCCCGGTGGGAGCACACCCATGATCGTTCTGGTCAACGAACAGAAGGTCGACGTCGACGCGCCCATCACGGTCGCCGCGTTACTGCAGTCCTTGGGGTTCCCGGACCGCGGGGTGGCCGTGGCCATGGATGACACGGTGCTACCGCGATCCCGTTGGGCCACCGAGCTATTCGACGGTGCCCGGCTCGAGGTGGTGACGGCGGTGCAAGGTGGCTAAATCCGAGATGCCCAAGCTGACCATCGGAGACCGCAGCTTCGCGTCGCGGCTCATCATGGGGACTGGCGGCGCGAGCAACCTGGCGGTGCTCGAAGAGGCGCTGGTGGCCTCGGGCACCGAACTGACCACCGTCGCGATCCGCCGCGTCGACGCCGAGGGCGGCACCGGATTGCTCGATCTGCTCAACCGGCTGGGCATCACGCCGCTGCCCAACACAGCGGGATGCCGCGGCGCGGCCGAGGCGGTGCTCACCGCACAGTTGGCGCGCGAGGCGCTGAACACCAACTGGATCAAGCTCGAGGTGATCGCCGACGAACGCACGCTGCTGCCCGACGCGGTCGAATTGGTGCGAGCCGCAGAGCAATTGGTCGATGACGGGTTCGTCGTGCTGCCCTATACCAACGACGATCCGGTGCTGGCGCGCCGGCTCGAGGACGCCGGCTGCGCGGCCGTCATGCCGCTGGGTTCGCCGATCGGCACCGGCCTGGGCATCACCAACCCGCACAACATCGAGATGATCGTCGCCGGGGCCGGCGTTCCGGTGGTGCTCGACGCCGGCATCGGAACCGCCAGCGATGCCGCGCTGGCGATGGAATTGGGTTGCGACGCCGTACTTCTGGCGACCGCGGTGACCCGGGCCGCCGATCCGGCGGCGATGGCCGCCGCGATGGCCGCCGCGGTCACGGCCGGGTATCTGGCCCGCCGCGCCGGACGGATCCCGAAGCGGTTCTGGGCGCAGGCTTCCAGCCCCAGCCTAAGTCAATGAATCGTTATGTGGCGCTAGGCAGTTCGATGGCCGCGGGCCCGGGCATCCGTCCCCGCGCGGCAGGGGCTCCGCGATGGTCGGGTCGATCCGCACGCAACTACGCCCACCTGATCGCGCAGCGTCACGGCTACGACCTGGTCGACGTCACCTTTTCCGGGGCGACCACCGCCCACGTGCTCACCGAAAGCCAGCGCGGGGCGCCACCCCAGATCGCCGCGCTGGACGGCACCGAAAGTCTGGTCACCGTCACCATCGGCGGCAACGACGTCGGCTACATCCCGCTGCTGATGGCGGCGTCGCTGCCGCGGGCACTGCGGCACCTGCCGTTGCTGGGGGACCGCATCACCGAACTGCTGGACCGCCAAGCGCGAGATGCGGCCTTGGACGCGGTGTTTGAATCGCTGTGCGCGGTCGGCCGGGAAGTGCGCCACCGGTGCGCGGGGGCACGGATATTCTTCGTCGACTACCTGACGATGCTGCCGCCGCCGGGTGTGCCGGCCGCGCCGCTGTCGAGCGCCGACGCCGACCTGGGTCGCCACGTGGCCGCGACGCTGGAGACGATGACGGCCGATGCCGCCGCGGCGACCGGCTGCGGACTCATCCGCGCCGCCGCGGCCAGCCGGGAGCACCACGCATGGTCGGCAGAGCCCTGGACGACGCTGCCGACCCGCTTGGGTGTGTCACTGCCCGGACGCCCCGCTCCGTTGCACCCGAACGCCGACGGGATGCGCGCGGTAGCGGATCTGGTTGCGGCCGCGCTCTAAGCGTCAGCCGTTGGTGCGCCACCACTGGTAGAGCGCGTTGACATCGGAGTTGGCCGACGTGAGATGTCCCAACACGTTTTTGGCGTCGGTGGTCCAGGTCAGCGTCGCGTAGTTCTTGTAGGTGCCGCAGGCGATCTGGCCGCCCGTCTGGCCGTTCTGCTTCCAGGTTCCCGGTGACTGCCCGGCGTCCCCGCACGCGGCCAGGGACACGTCCTTGATCGTAGAACTGAACGCGGAGCCCAGGTTCGTGCTGTTGGAGAAGAGCGCGTAGACACCCGATCCCGGTCCGCTGGAGTCGGGGCTTTGCCCGCACACCAGTTCGGCCAGCTCGCCTGCCTCGGTCAGCTCTTGGGACTTGCAGTTGTTCAGGCCGTAACCCTTCGACAGCGAGGCGGCCAGCGTGTTCAGGTCCGCCGCGTTACCCGTGTTGGGTTCGGCGCTTGCGGTGGCACAACCCGCGAAAGCCAAACTGCCCGTAAAGGCTGTGGCCGACACGACTCGCAGCGCGGTGTTGAGATGTGACATTTTCCTGACTCCCTGCGGTTGATGGAAATAAAGAGGGGCGAACGTCTCTCGGTCATCTGTTCTTGAATCGGTTGCGGCCCTTCGCCGAATCTCACCCGTTGGCGCGCCACCACCGGTAGAGCGCGGCCACGTCGGTGTTGGACGCGCGCAGGTAGCTCAGCGTGTTCTTGGCGTCGGTGGTCCAGATGATCTCGGCGCCGTTGCGGTACGTGCCGCAGGCCGCCTGACCGGCGCTGTCGGCGGCGCCGTCCTTGTGCCAGGTCGACGGCGACTGGGTGGCGTCCCCGCAGGGGGTCAGGACGTCCTCTTTGATGGTGGCCTTAAACGAGGTGGCCAAGTTGGCGGCGTTGGTGAACAGGACGTACTTGGCCTGAACCGGGCCGCTCGGGTCGGGACTCTGCCCGCAGTTGAGTACCGCCAGTTGCGTGCTGCGGTCGATGTTTCCGGCGGTGCAGTTGTTCAGGCCGTAGCCCTTCGACAGCGAGGCCGCAAGCGCGTTGATATCCGACGGGTTGCCGGTGGTGGCCGGGTCCGCGCTCGCAGTGACGCCGCCCGCTAAGGCCGAACCGGCCATGAGGGCCGTTAAGACCGCTGCCCTCAGCACGTTGCTGAAATCAGACATGAATGGCTCCTTAACGGCGGCTTCTAAACACGGATAGTAGGTCTATGTCGTGGTAAAGCAATACGTTCCGCAGGCAATTGTCTGTGTAGGCATCCTTCGTCGGCTCAACGGGCAGAGGCCCAGGAAAATGATAGTGCCGCGCGGCTTGCGCCGCCCGCTCGCGAATTATGTTGAGTCCGGCGGTAATCGAGCCGCCCGGTGAATGCGGTGGCGTCTCCGGCGCGTTGCGCCCGGCCCGGCCTAAACCAGATTTTGCATTGCTAGTGCCGATCAGAGTCCGCTCGGGTATGGTTAGACCGCTTTACGTCAGCTAACTTCTCTGGACTGGAGAATCCATGACACAACCCCCTCCTCCGCCGCCCAATTACCCGCCGCCGTCTCCCGGTTACCCGCCGCAGCAGCCGGCCGGCGAAGCGCCGAATAACTATCTGGTGTGGTCGATTCTGGCGACCCTGTTCTGCTGTCTTCCCTTCGGAATCGTGGCGATAGTCAAGTCGAGCCAGGTCAATGGGTTGTGGGCGCAGGGACGTTATGCCGAGGCGCAGGCGTCCGCCGAAAGTGCCAAGAAATGGGTGATCTGGTCGGTAGCCATCGGCATCGTGGTGGGCATCATCTACGGCATTTTGATGGCGGTCGGCGCGCTCAACACGGACACCAACGCGGCACTCGCCGCGATGTTCTAAAGGTTCTAGAGTTCGATCATGGTGACCCGCTGGGGGGCGGCGCACGCGAGCTTGGGTGCGCCACTGGTCGTGGCCGCATCCACGACGCTGATGTGCGCCGCCATCTGGGCGGGTGACCCGACCACACCGAACGGTCCGCTGCCGGTCTGCCCCACCAAGGCGTTGTTGGGGATCGACTGTCCCGGCTGCGGCAGCTTGCGGATGGTGTATTCGCTCTTGCACGGCAACCTGTTGGCGGCCGCCAGGTTCAACGCGTTGGGCCTGGCGGCTGTCGCGCTGCTGGCGTGGGCCTACTTCTCCTGGACCTACGGGCGCCTGGTGGGCCGGCGCATCCGCAGCTGGCAGCACCGGCGCTGGGCCGCCGCCGTGACGCTGTCGCTGGTGCTGGCCTGGTTCGTGGTGCGCAACATCCCCTTTGCGCCCTTCAGCGCACTGCATGTCTGATACCGCCGTGTCCTGATCCGGGCCGGTTCGGCAGCGGTCTAACCTGGGGCGCGATGGTGAACAAATCCACGACGATTCCGGCGATGCTGGCCGTGATCGCCCTGACCGCGTTCTCGACCGGCTGCTCGCATCGGTCGTCCGACTCGCAGCAAACGCACCCCGGCGCGGCCGAATTCGCCGCCGGCCTGCGCGACAAGGTCACCACCGACGCGATGATGGCCCACCTGACCAAGCTGCAAGACATCGCCAACGCCAACAACGGCACCCGGGCGGTGGGCACGCCCGGCTACGAGGCCAGCGTCGACTATGTGGTGAACGTCTTGCGCGGCAGCGGATTTGACGTGCAGACCCCGGAATTCTCGGCGCGCGTGTTCCACGCCGAGAAGCCGGAGCTCACCGTCGGCGGCAAGTCGGTGGAGGCGCACGCGCTGGACTTCAGCCTGGGCACCCCGCCGGCCGGCGTGAGCGGGCCGCTCCTCGCCGCACCGCCGGACAACTTGGGTTGCGCGGCCGCCGACTACGCCGCCCTGCCGCTGCAGGGCGCCGTGGTGCTGGTGGACCGCGGCACCTGCCCGTTCGCACAGAAGGAAAACGCCGCGGCACAGCGCGGCGCCGTGGCGATGATCATCGCCGACAACGTCGACGAACAACAGATGGGCGGCACGCTCGGCCCGACCACCGAGGTGAAGATTCCGGTGCTGAGCGTCACCAAGTCGGTGGGGGTGCAGCTGCGCGGCCAGCCCGGCCCCACCACCATCAAACTCAACGCGAGCGTCCAAAGCTTCCGCGCCCGCAACGTGATTGCGCAGACCAAGACCGGGTCGGCGACCGACGTGGTGATGGCCGGGGCCCACTTGGACAGCGTTCCCGACGGGCCGGGCATCAACGACAACGGATCGGGCGTGGCCGC
>NZ_LZMG01000197.1:0-1679 GCF_001673615.1 Mycobacterium sp. 1245499.0 | reverse complement strand
CTGTTCAGGCGGTATCAGCGGAACGGCTTCGCGCAGCGCGTGCGCGTTGCGGAAACTCGCGGTGCCCGACAGGCTCAGCAGCCACCCGGCGTCCACGCAGCGGCGGGCCATGGCCGCGTCCGAGGAAAAGCAGTGGAAGATCACGGCGTCCGGGGCGCCCTCGGCCGCCAGCACGTCGAGCACGTCGGAGTCGGCGTCCCGGTTGTGGATCATCAGCGGTTTGCCGCAGCGCTTCGCCAGGTCGATGTGCCAGGCGAAGGCCTCCCGCTGCACGGCCGGCTCGGCGCAACCGTCCAGCCGACCCGGCCAGTAGAGGTCCAGGCCGGTCTCGCCGACGGCCACCACCCGGGGATGGGCCACCAGTCGCTCGATCTCGGCGCGCGCGGCGTCGTCGAGCGCGTCGGCCCGGGTGGGGTGCAACGCCACCGCGGCATAGACCCGTGGGTCCCACTCGGCCGCGCGCGTGACCCAGCGCGCCGAGTCCAGGTCGTCGGCGATCGTGACGACCGCGCCAACCCCGACCGCCGCGGCGCGGTCCACGATGGCCCGCACCCCCTCGGCGTCGGCGGCGCCACACGCGTCCAGGTGCGTGTGCGCATCGACGAGCGGGCGCAACGGCTCGGGGGCCGGGGGCGGCTGACGTTTGGAGCTCACGCGCACACAATATGGGCCCCCAAATAAGGTTGAGGGCGATGAGGCCCTATTACGTCACCACCGCGATCACCTACCCCAACGGCGATCCGCACATCGGGCACGCGTACGAGTACATCGCGACCGACGCGATCGCCCGGTTCAAGCGACTCGACGGGTTCGATGTGCGGTTCCTGACCGGCACCGACGAGCACGGCCTCAAGATGGTCGAAACGGCGGCGGCCGAGGGCATCCCGACGGCCGAGCTGGCCCGGCGCAACTCCGATGTGTTCCAGCGGCTGCAGGAACGGTTGAACATCTCCTTCGACCGGTTCATCCGCACCACCGATCCCGACCACCACGATGCGTCCAAGGAGCTCTGGCGCCGGATGTCGGCCGCCGGTGACATCTACCTGGACACCTACTCGGGGTGGTATTCAGTGCGCGACGAACGGTTCTTCGTCGAATCGGAGACCGAGCTCCTCGACGACGGGACCCGGCTGGCCACCGAGACGGGCGCCCCGGTGACGTGGACCGAGGAGCAAACGTACTTCTTCCGGCTCTCGGCCTACACCGACAAGCTGCTGGCCCACTACGAGGCGAACCCGGATTTCATCGGACCCGACGTGCGGCGCAACGAGGTGGTCAGCTTCGTCTCGGGCGGGCTGCGCGACCTGTCCATCTCGCGCACCTCATTCGACTGGGGCGTGCAGGTGCCCGAGCACCCCGACCACGTGATGTACGTCTGGGTCGACGCGCTGACCAACTACCTGACCGGGGTCGGCTACCCGGACACCGAATCGGAACGGTTCCGGCGCTATTGGCCGGCCGACTTGCACATGATCGGCAAGGACATCATCCGGTTCCACACCGTGTACTGGCCGGCTTTTCTGATGTCGGCCGGAATCGAGCTGCCGCGAAGGGTTTTCGCGCACGGGTTCCTGCTCAACCGCGGCGAGAAGATGAGCAAGTCGGTGGGCAACGTGGTCGACCCGATCAACCTGATCGACACGCTCGGCGTCGACCAGGTGCGCTATTTCCTGCTGCGC
>NZ_LZMG01000196.1:0-1333 GCF_001673615.1 Mycobacterium sp. 1245499.0 | reverse complement strand
CGCCGTCGCCGAGGAGACCGCGTTCAACCGCACGCTGGCGGCGGGCTCGAAGCTGTTCGACGAGGTGGCCGGCACCACCAAATCCTCCGGCGCGAAGGCGATTTCGGGCTCGGACGCGTTCACCCTGCACGACACCTACGGATTCCCCATCGAGCTCACGCTGGAGATGGCGTCGGAGGCCGGCCTGCACGTGGACGAGGTCGGCTTCCGGGAACTGATGGCCGAGCAGCGCCGGCGCGCCAAGGCCGACGCCGCCGCGCGCAAACACGCCCACGCCGACCTGACCGCCTACCGCGAGCTGGTCGACGCCGGGCCGACCGAGTTCACCGGCTTTGACGAATTGACTTCCGAGGCAAGGATTCTGGGCATCTTCGTGGACGGCAAGCGGGTTCCGGTGGTCACCCACGGCACCGAGGGGGCCGACCGCGTCGAACTGGTGCTGGACCGCACGCCGCTGTACGCCGAGGCCGGCGGCCAGATCGCCGACGAGGGCACCATCAGCGGAACGGGCGCCGGCGAGACCGCCCGCGCCGCGGTCACCGATGTGCAGAAGATCGCCAAAACCCTGTGGGTGCACCGGGTCAACGTCGAGTCCGGCGAGTTCGTCGAGGGCGACACCGTCGTCGCGGCGGTCGACCCGCAGTGGCGCCGCGGCGCCACCCAGGGCCACTCCGGCACCCACATGGTGCACGCGGCACTGCGACAGGTGCTGGGCCCCAACGCCGTTCAGGCCGGCTCGCTCAACCGCCCCGGCTATTTGCGGTTCGACTTCAACTGGCAGGGGCCGCTGTCCGAAGAGCAGCGCACCCAGGTCGAAGAGGTGACCAACCAGGCCGTGCAGGCCGACTTCGAGGTGCACACCTTCACCGAGCAGCTGGAGAAGGCCAAGGCGATGGGCGCGATGGCCATGTTCGGCGAGGCCTACCCCGACGAGGTGCGGGTGGTGGAGATCGGCGGCCCCTTCTCGCTGGAGCTCTGCGGTGGAACCCACGTGCACAACTCGGCGCAGATCGGGCCGGTGACCATCCTGGGCGAATCCTCGGTCGGTTCCGGGGTGCGCCGGGTGGAGGCCTACGTCGGGCTGGAGTCGTTCCGGCACCTGGCCAAGGAACGCGCGTTGATGGCGGGGCTGGCGTCGACGCTGAAGGTGCCCTCCGACGAGGTGCCCGCCCGGGTGGCCAACCTGGTGGAGCGCCTCAAGGCGGCGGAAAAGGAACTCGAACGCGCCCGGCTGGCCGGCGCCCGGGCCGCCGCGACCAACGCCGCGGCGGGCGCGGAGCGCATCGGTAACGTCCGGGTGGTGGCGCAACGGATGTCCGGCGGGATGACGGCG